>JAFGLL010000030.1 GCA_016928095.1 Thermoplasmatota archaeon | reverse complement strand
GGGGATGGAGTAGGCGACAATGGGGATGAATTCCCGAAGAACCCCTCGGAATGGGCGGATACCGATGACGACGGATTTGGGGATAACAGGGACAGGTTCCCCGAGGACCCTCTCGAATGGAACGATACTGACAGGGACGGAGTGGGTGATAATTCCGACAGGTTCCCCGAGGATCCATTGGAGTGGAACGATACAGATGAAGATGGTGTGGGAGATAATTCGGATCGGTTCCCCGAGGACCCACTTGAGTGGAAAGATACCGATGGGGATGGTGTGGGGGATAATTCCGACAGGTTCCCCAAGGACCCGTCGGAATGGGCGGATGGTGATGGTGATGGTCATGGTGATAATTCCGACAGGTTCCCGGAGGATCCCTTTGAGTGGAAGGATACCGATGGGGATGGTGTGGGGGATAATTCCGACAGGTTCCCCAAGGACCCGTCGGAATGGGCGGATTCGGATGATGATGGAGTAGGTGACAACGGGGATGAGTTCCCTGATGATCCGGCCGCATCCGTCGATACGGACGGGGACGGACATCCTGACCGCTGGAACGATAGCAAGGAGGAGAAGGACTCGACCACCGGGCTCGAGCTCGACAGATATCCCCAGGACCCTAAGAGATGGAAGGAGGAGGATAAGGGTCCGTCCATCGTATTGTTCATGGTCATACCTCTCGCGATCGTATTCTTGATCGTGATCGGGATCGTGGTATTCCTTGTTCTCAGGAAGAGGAAGGATGATGAAGGAAAGAGCGAAGACGAGGAGAGTCCCGTTTCCGTTAATGGAGAAGGATCCGGATCGTCGGTCCAATCCGATGATATCAAATGAAGCGTCTTGGAGGTGACCTTTCTGCAGGTGATATATTTTTCCAGGGGAGGCAACACAAGAAAGGTTGCGGAAGCGATCGCGGATGAATTGAATGTAACGGCAGTTGATGTTGCTTCTGCAGGTGCCGGGTCCGGCCTTGTTTTCCTTGGCTCAGGAAATTACAGGGGCATGCCCGGAAAAGGACTGATGGAGTTCATCAAGAAAAACGAGTTCCGGAACCGGAAGGTTGCTCTGTTCGGGACCTCTGGTGGGGGCCAAGGGAGGGAGCTTTTGAAGATGGAGGAGGCCCTTGTGGGGAAGGGGGCGAAGGTCCTCGGGAAGTTCTTCTGCAGGGGGCAGTTCATATTCTTCCTGAACCACGGGAAGCCTGATGAGGAATATCTCGATCGTGCCAGAAAATTCGCACGGGAAATGGTCAGAGGTTGAGCTGATCATCTCTTTATCTATCCCACCCTTGGGGTCCTTATGGGCGCAATTCCTTCAATGATCATGGTCTGTGGTACTTGCCTCCTTTCCTGAAGAACATTTAAAGATACGTTCTGATACCTGCGGACAGAAGAGCTATCAGGACCGGGAACACTATCCATGTATTGTCGTTGTCATCAACAGGGAAATCGTGAAATCTGCCATTTCTCTTCTCATCTCTGACACCCTCCTTGATGAAATTTTCAAAGGACCTTAGTATTAAAAGGATCTAGGTCGAACATTCGAAATTGGATACGGGAGGAATGTCATGGAGATATGTTCGGGTATGAACATTTGATATCTCTGGCGGTCCCGATTGGCGGAGTTGTGTTCGGGTGGAAGGATAATTGAAAACTTCATGTGCGAAGGAACATCGTTCGAGATTGATTTTGAAATTGACCGCAGATAGGGGATCTTTTGCTGACTGGGTGTAATGCGCTCAGGATATTATCTCCATGTTTAAGTAATCATTTAGTGATTAGGTTAGAAGGGGTGAGGTCAAATGAAGAAGAGGGTCGGATCTATCTCAGGAAGGAGCGCTGCTCTAATATTGATGATGCTTCTGATATCTTTTCCGGCATATCTGATGGATGGCGGGGGAACCGTTACCATCGATGAGGAAAGTGGACTCTACATCGATGACCTTGAAGGTGATGTGCCCCTTGAGGGTATGACCTCCATCGATTCCGTCCAGATCCCGAACGGGAGCCTCGGACTGGAGTTCGACATCTACCTTGGAACCGGGTTGGATGGGGACCTGTTGCTCGATGCTGCATCATGGACCGCAGACGCATTTACAAGGATAGAGGATGTACCCCGGGGCACGACTGCTGTCGAGGCGGACGATACCAGAGATTTCACCGTGGGCGATGAGGTGCTTCTCATCAACATGGACGGGATGGGGGCGGGGATCCACGAGTACAATTTCATAACGGGGATCTCCGGAAACATTGTAACACTCGAGAATAGTGCAAAGAACAATTATTACAGGAATTCATCTGCTCAGATGGTCAAGGTCTGGCATTTCGGAGATGTGATCCTCAAGAACGGTAGCACCTTGAGACCTAAGGGATGGACCTACGAGAGCGGCGGGGAGATCGTCGGGACAGGCGGAATACTGGCAATGAGGGTAAGGGACGAATTGAACATAACGGACAGCAGCTCTTCCATTGACCTCTCGGGAAGGGGTTTTCATGGAGGAGATGGAGGAACGCCCTCTGGCCCAGGTTCGGGAGCGAGCGGCGGATCAGGGGGGGTTGCAGGTTATCCTGCAGGGTTCATTTCCGATGACGGGGATGACGGAGATTACATCATTAGCCAGGCTCCATCTCCCGGGGGTTCTGGTGCAACGGGAAGCGGCATGGGAGGAGGGATAATCTATTACATCACGGGCGGGAATGGAGGTGACGGCGGCACAGACGGAGGACAACCCTATTATCCTGGGGTTGGGGGAAGCGGGTATGGGCCAGGTGCTGGAAGGAATCAGTATATCTCTTCTGTGAATCCCTCCGATCCTGGCGATCTCCTTTTCGTCATGGGCAGCGGAGGTGTTGGAGGATACGGAGCCCAAGGAGGTTATGGAGGGGCAGGAGGGGGAGGCGGAGGAGGCAGTGCCATGGACGGACAGGATGGAGGGAATGGAGGTGGTGGATACCATCCAACCCTTGGTGGAAACGGGGGTAGCGGCGGCGGTCTGGCATTCATATCGTGCAGAGTCCTTCGGAACCGGGGTTCGATAAACATCGACGGGAACCTAGGGGAAAGCGGTGGAGAAGGAGGCGGAGGGGGATCGGGGGGGTATGGAGGCGTTGGAGGTCCTGCGATCCTCGTCCAGAGCACCTCGGGCAAGATCGACACCCACTGGGGAGCCGGAGGGGGTGGAGGAGGAGGACGGGGAGGAGACGGAGGGAATGGTGGATGCGGTGGCAACGGAGGAGCGGGAGGAACGTTGGTCATCCAGGCATTCGAGATCGACAATACCGGCGGAACCATCTCGGCCAGAGGATCAATCGGTGGACCGGGTGGAATTGGGGGAGCAGGTGGTCCAAGAGGGATCGGCGGCGCGGGAGGACCCGACAGCTATGGTCAACCCTCGGGAGGAGGCGGAGCCGACGGACAGGACGGCACTGGCGGAACGGGAGGTTCGCCCGGTTTGAGCGGGGGGGACGGTCTCACTTTCATCAGATGCGTCGAGTATTCAGGTGCAGAACCTGAATGTCGGAACGGTATGAAGGGAAAACTGTTCTACAAGGGTTCTGGCAGCACAAGGACGAGGACCATACACCCTGAGAATATCACGATATGGAAGGAATTCAGCGGGACCTTCGATATTCCCAACGGAACCTCCATTGCTGTCCGTATAATGGACGGTGAGAAAAACATCGAGCTCGACCGGAGTATCATAGAAGAATCGGGAGAGAATTCTCTCTCCCTCCGGGATATCAGGTCGAAGTCGATCTTCATCATATTCGAACTTGGGACCGAAGATCCATTCTTATCACCATGGATGGAAGGATTCAACGTGCGATGGTACACAAATCATAGACCAGATACCCCCGAGATCATGACCTTCGGAGACTTTGAACCGGGATCGGCAAAGATCATGAACATGACACGGAGATATCCTATTCTGAGATGGGAATATTTCGATATCGACGGCGACCCCCAGCAGGGTTTCGAGGTCAACATCAGCGACCGTTTGACGGGAGACCCCCTATATCACACCGTCCAGATCTCTGATGGAACTCATCATGAGTTGCTTGGGAGCTTCAATGATGATGTGGTAAATGGAAGGATATACGACCTTAAACTCAGGGTGAAGGATGATCCTTTAAACGGCAGCCTGTGGAGCGAATGGACCGTGATATCCTTCAGATACAATACGGTCCCCGAGATAATGAACCTGACGGTCTCGGGATATCGGGAGGATGAGGAGGGATCCAATCATATAGTTGACCATTCACCATTGCTAGAATGGGAATACAGGGACAATGAGGGGGAGCATCAGAACTCCTTCTCAGTATGGGTCTATCGAAAGAGTGGTACATCCTGGCTCTCATGGGGGTCACCCATTGCAGACTCTATGGTGATCGGTGAGCAGACCTACTGGAAATACAACGGAGATCCCCTGGAGGATTCAATGACCTACAAATTCACTCTAATGGTATCGGATGGATACCAGGATAGCCACGGAAAACAGATCATCATTACAACGAACCGGGAACCACGGGTAGAGATAACCAATATCTCGGGAATGGTCGAAGGCGTCCTGTACGATGCTCAACCGACGATACAATGGAGCTATTCTGGGACCGCTCCACAGAGGATGGTGAACCTTACCGTGGAAGTCATCTCGAAGGGCATATGGGATCATCATTGCAGAGAGGTGGAAGGGGACCTTGGATCAATGGTCCTTGATTGGGTCCCCCTCAAAGAAGGTGACATCGTGGAGGTGAATATCAAAGCCCACGATGGATACGAATGGGGTGAACCGGATGTTAGAACATTCGTAGTCAACAGGTTTCCACACGTTCCTGAATATCTGGCTCCAGAGGATGGAGTGACCAACCAGGATGCCGATGTTGAACTGTTCTGGTTGTATGTGGAAGACCCGGAGGGCAGTGAAGTCGTCTATAGATGGATGATAGATGTCGATCCTAACTTCAATTCAAGCGATCTGAAAAGCGGGGTGACGACAGAAAATAGGATCAAGGACCTCGGGCTGGAATACGGGAGGAGATATTACTGGAATGTAATGGTATCCGATGGGTCAGAAATTTGGAGGAGCGGACCAGTATGGAACTTCTGGACAAAGGAATTAAATGCTCCAACGATCACTCCTGTCGATGATATCGTAATGGGTTGGAAGGACAGAATCGTAGATGAGTGGACAATTACTGACGAAGAGGACGATTTTGAGGATCTGTCGGTGGATATAGGGGTTGTTCCCGAGGGGTCACTGTCCGTGTTGGTAATCGAGCGAGGTACCAAATTGGATATCCTGAGCTTTGAGGTAGGATCCAGGAATTATACGGTAACCATAACCGTTACCGACTCCACAGGATTGAACTCATCCATATCATTCGATGTTGAGGTCAAAGAGATGAAACCCGAGCTCATACGTCCGCTCGAGAAGGTGGTGCTTGAGGTCGGGGAGGTAAGGAGGGTTATGATCTCCCACAGTTCATATAAAAGCCACAGCACCAGGCTTGTTGTATGGGAAACGTCCGGGGATATTTTCCCGAGCAACTATGTTGAAGTGTATCCCCCCAGCGAGAACGAACTGATAATGGTCGCCGGGGAGGAACCATGGTCCGGAACAGTAAGGGTCGATATCGTTGACAGCGCGGGTCATAGACTCGAGCTGGAGATCGAGGTGGAGATAGTCGAGAGGGAGGAGGACGGTAAGGAAGAGACACTTGATGGACTTGCCCTTTTCCTTATAACAATGCTTGTCATCATGGCGATCATCATAATCGTACTGGTCTATGCACTGTTCACAAAGAGAAAGGTTGGAAGGGAGACTTTCGAGGAATGAAATCCGATCTTGATGTCTTTCGATGGTCTTCGATACTCGACCGTTTCGGGCTCCATATCACAGAGCCGAACAGGCTCCCCGGAAGGGTCTTAAAATTGTCTCCATCTAACGTCCTCTGCATGCAATTCATCAAACGTCCTTCGCACGCCCTTTAAATACTATCTGACGAGGCTTGCAACGGGAATATGATGTTCTCTACATGTGTTTATATGACGTTGTTTGCACATTCTCCATTTGATGAGAACATGATATATTTAGCTATCTGGATATGAATCGAATATGACGCCGTTTACAAATATTGACATCAGGGAATTAATATCTTTCATTTCTTTTCGCATTATACCTATGAGAACTACGGAGGCCCCCTCTCATGAAAGGTGATCTTAGCAAAACAGAGCTTATCAGTAAGTTATTAGACATTGAATGGGAGGATTTCGAGGTTAAAGAGGCAAAGGATGCTGTTCCAAAAAGTTCCTGGGAGACCGTGTCTGCATTCTCCAACACCGCAGGTGGATGGTTAATATTTGGCATTCAGAAAAGTGGGAAGACCTTTTCCATCATCGGTGTTTCCAAACCTGAGAAGATAGAGCAGGATTTTACAACCACACTTCGAGGAGATAAGTTCAACAAGGCCATTGAGGTGATATCCAAGAAATATACGTTGAATGGAAAAACAGTCCTTGCCTTTTATATACCTCAAAGGTCTCAGAAAGATAAACCCGTTTATTATACCTCTCTCAAGAACAGCTTCATCAGAACTGCAAGTGGTGACCAGAGGGCAACCAAGGAGGAGATCGATTCGTTCTATCGGGCCTCTTCGTTCGAGGACAAGGACCGCGAATTGACGGAATACGGAAAGGATGGTCTGGATCCGGATGCCATTTTGCGTTATCGCAATTATTTCGCAAATATCAATCCCGGCCATAATTACCTCACTCTTGATGCCGATGAATTCTTGCAGAAACTGGCTGTATTGAAGAATGGCAAAGTAACCTACGGTGGTCTGCTGGCCTTTGGAACCGAGGACGCAATATCTGGAGCTATCACCAATTTCAAGGTGGAATATCTTGAAGTACCAGGGGTATCCTATGAAGACGGTCCAACGAGGTACACATATCGGATATCGAGCGAGCAAGGTCTGTTCGAATCGTTCTTCGATATCTATGAGAGGCTTCTCAAGAGGATAGACATCCCATTCAGCGTTTCTGGTGGAATAAGGGATGATGATCCTCCCCACGCCCAGGCATTACGGGAAGCCCTGGTCAATCTCTTGATCCATTCAGACTATTTCAGCCGGGTAAACCCCAGAATACGGGCGTTCCGTGATAGGATCGAGTTCTTCAATCCAGGTTCGCTACCAAAGGAACTGGAGTACATCTTGAAGGAGGATTTCTCCCTTCCGAGGAATCCGACCATAGCCAAGATATTCCGTTTCATACGATTGGCCGAGAATATCGGAAGTGGATTCCACAAGATGATCGATGGATGGAAGCTGCAATATGACTCGGAGCCGATGATAGAAAGTGATCTCGACCACTACAAGATCACATTTCCACTGACCGAAAAAATGACTACCGATAAGACTACCGATAAGACTACCGATAAGACTACCGATAAGACCATGTCAGATATTGAAAAGGCAGTCCTTGACCTCATTGTCACGACTCCCGGAATATCACAGAAAGATATGGCCAAAAAGCTCGGTTTAAGTGTGGATGGCATCCGCTATCACACAGATAAGCTGAAAGAACGAAAAGTAATAAAACGAGTAGGCGGTAAAAAGACCGGACGATGGGAAGTTATAACATAACACGTATAATTTTTAAGAAGAAAAAAAAAATTCATGATCAATATCGTTTGGTACTGTAGCCCACGATCAGTTGTATGTATATTCGATAATAAAAAGAATTGTCATATTGATAATGAATGGAATTTCTCCATTAATTACAGGAACCTCCTTTTCACAGGGCCGAGCAGGCTCCCCGGAAAAGTTTTGGGGAGAATTCGAACCGGAAACGAAAGCATAGGGCTTCGGTTAAGCATTTTTCCAGCCTAGCCAGCATTGTTTAGCTTTCTTTTTATTCTTTTATACACCTCTTCGATTCTTATATATACAACATTGCAATATTATTGCAATGGTGAGTATTTGACAAGAAAACGTTCAATAGCTGAAAGGCCCATGGATATCCGGATGAAAGGATACGAGGTGGTTGAAAAGACCGCCATGCAGTGCTCAACGTCCGCCAGGATACTCGTTCCAAAGGACTGGATCGGAAAACGTGTTAGAGCGGTCAGGGTGGACCCATGAGAACGGGCATCACAGAAGAAACCCTCTACAACATGTTCCCACCAGAACTTCTAAGGGAATATGCAAAGACATCGAATATGATCAAAAGAGAGCGAAAGATCGATCCTGTGGCAATGTTCTGGGTCCTTGTATTGAGCTTCGGGGTCAAACTGCAAAGAACGCTTGTCAGTCTTAAACGACAATACGAGAAGAATAAAAAGATCAATATCAGCGAAAGCAGCTGGTATGAAAGGTTCACTCCAGAACTTGTCAGGTTCCTCAAGTTATGTGTCATTCACGGAATTGAAGAGCTTGCCAAGGAACCAAAAAGAAAAATGGCCGAGAAGCTCAAGGAATTCAAGGACATACTCATAGACGACAACACCGTAATCAGATTACATGAATCCTTAGCGAACAAGTTCCCTGCAACCCGTTCCAGGAAGGTGGCTGCAGGTGTAAAGGTCGGATTGCTCATCAGTGCTGTGTCCAACAATCCAAAAAGCATTAGAATATACGGGGAGAGGACAAATGATACAAAAACCCTGAGAATAGGTAAATGGATCCAGGATAGAATACTTCTGATCGATCGAGGTTTTTTTAAATATCAGCTATTCGCCAGGATCGAGGAGAACGGAGGTTTCTTTGTTTCAAGATTGAAGAACAATGCTGATCCGATGATCGTGTCGGTAAATAGTATCTGTAGGGGGAAAAGCATCCATGTTGAAGGCAAGTACCTTAGCGAGATAATACCGAAACTCAAACGCCAAGTTTTGGATGTCGTGGTTGAAGTATCATTCAAGCGGAGAACTTACCGCGGAAAGCAAAGCATGGATAAGAAAAAGTTCAGGTTGATAGCCATTTTGAACGAAGAGGAAGGTAAATATCATACGTATTTGACCAATATCCCTTCGGGGAAGCTTGATCCTGATGATATTGCGATGTTATATCGTGCGAGGTGGGATGTTGAGCTTGTGTTCAAGGAGTTGAAAAGCAAATATGCTCTGGATATGGTGAATACCAGGAATTTTCAGATAGTCGAGGCATATATCTGGATAGCGATCCTTACATTGCTGGTGAGCAGGCGTTTATACTCACTTGTGCTTGAACATAATCCCGGAAAGAAGCTTGTGCGTTACACTCAACTCCGTTGGAGTACAATATTCGCTGAGAATTCGAATACTCAGTTGTCGTTGGTATTGGAATACTGTGACATTCAACTGACCTACGAACTGTTGTTAGGTGTATATGGCAGCCAGGCTTTGGATCCACACGTAAACAGACATCGTCTCAAGGAGGGGTTATTTGCTTAACCGAAGCCCTATG
>JAFGLL010000029.1 GCA_016928095.1 Thermoplasmatota archaeon | reverse complement strand
GGAACCTGCATGGAACTCGTCAAGGTTCGTCAGCCGGTCCCCATCGGGGTCATACTCCCAGTCGTCACCCTTCAGGGGGTTCAGAGCTGCTGCCATTCCGATCACTGCCGCAAAGGAGAGGGCAAGGGCGATCGCGATGGTCATTCTCTTCATATTATTTTCCTCCATTGGCTACTGCCAGGTATTATTTGGTGATTATAGTATATAAGTGTTATGAAACAAACACTGAACAGATGGTTCGGGTAAAAGAAGAGTGGGGGCCTGTTCCCAGGCCCCCGGGGAGGTCGAAAAATACTGGGGTAGAGATGTGAACATCACTCATTGATCAGCTGGAAAGGAGGGGGTTCCAAGAAAGCTTCAGTGGCATATCCTCGTTATCCAGGTCGAGAGTGACCCTCAATTCATTGTTAAAGAACTCCACGTAGAAACCTCTTACAAGCGATCTGTACCTGGTTACTCTCTTTCCATAGGAAGTGAGCATTCGGTCCAATGGAGCTATAAGACCGCTCTCCTCGAGCTCCTTGATCTTCTTATACGTGCCCGCCAGAGGTGATCCCAGTTCATCGGACAGGTCCTGAGCGGTGCATGGCCTCTTCTGTGTGGCCGCAATGATCTTCAAAGCATTTCCATCGGACAGGACCTTGGATGTCTGCAGGATATTGTTCATTCGGTTTTCCCCCTTGTGTGTACATGTATGCACATACATGCATATATATGTTTCGTTATAATCAGGTATTATCATGTATGTTGATGCCTGTGAGTCGACAATTTCTTTGACCTGCACACCCTTGGAGGGCCATGGGAGACATGCCCGCCCCCGCCTTCGTCTGTGATGAGATGCTTAAGAAAATGGCAAGATGGCTGAGGATCATGGGTTATGACGTCGTGGACCCAACGATCGAAAATGACAGGGAGCTGATCGATATCGCCAGAATTCATAGCAGAGTGCTCCTGACTAGGGACAAGGACCTCTCAAACAACAGGGCGGTCCTGTCCCTGAGGATCATCTCGGATGATCTGGAAGTACAAATAGCAGAATTACTGGATAGATATCCACCCGAAATGTTCACCCCCGGGCAGACAAGGTGTCCAGCGTGCAACGGTAGGCTTCAGGGTCGGTCGACCGATCTTAAGGACAGGGTCTGGCAGCCAGAAGATACCATTCCGGAGGATGTCCTGACAGAACACGACATCGTATATGAATGCGAGATATGCCGCAAGATCTACTGGACAGGGTCCCACTGGGATGGTATCATGGACCGACTCCATCGTATCGGGTTCACACCCAAGCTACCCGTTGGACCGTAAGGACCATAAGTTTATTCTATTTGGTCTGTCTCAACTACGCATAGTAACCAGGGAAGCAAACGAATGCTCATGAACGAGACCGAGTACAGAGAGATATACTCCAAACTCAATGATTACGAGGATATCGAAAAGCTCTGGAGAGGGGATCGGAACCGTCCGTTGGAGTTCTATCTGGTGGTATATACTCAAAAGACGATACGCGATGTCACTTCTCGCTATCAGAGGGTTAGATCGAAGCTGCCCGGGTTGGTGAAGAGATGGAGGTCAGGTCGCTCACTCCTTGATATATCTCGGGAACTGGATTTCTCACCGGTTATGACTGGTTATCTCATCCTTACAAGCCAGAGCGAATGGGGGAAGAGCACGTTTCGGAACATGATCAATGACCCGCGTTCGATCAAGGATCCAAAGCTCAGAAAAGAATTGATCGATGTTAGGGACAACGACCCTATATATTCACCTGAAGGTAACCTTGTACAAAGAAGAAGGGGTCTCAAGGGCGAGGCAAGGATGAAGGAGTGGTTGGATGATCGAGAGATCCCTTACAAACGGGAGGAGGACCTCAGGGCTACCGGTGGAAAGACACCCGATTTCCTGCTCGAGAGACCCATCTACCTCAGAGGAGAGAAGGTCAACTGGATAGAATCCAAGGCGTCCTTTGGTGACATGAGAGAGGTTCGGAAGAACCTCAAGAACCAGCTCCTTTCATACAGAGAGCTGTTCGGATCCGGAATGGTGATCTACTGGTTCGGTATCCTGGACGATCTACCCGTAGAGGAGGGTATTATCATCGAGACGGAGGAGGTCCTGGGGGATCACTGGGACCTCTCCTGATCCCGGCCTCGTATTCCGAAGAGAGCATAGAGAACAATGAACCCAGGTCCTTACACCTCCAGAACGATCCTGAACTGTCCTTCATTGACCGGGTGTCCCTCCACCTTTCAAGGATACCGATATTGAACGATATACGCTCTTTTTGATCATCGGGCGCAACCAATCCTTGGGGATCCTCCGGAACATGGAAAAGCACGTTGTCCTCGGGGAAAGCTTCAAAGGCGAACCAGAATAGTTCACCGCCGTCGTCCACCTCACCGTTCCCGGATAATATGAACGTTCTCCTTACTGGGTCATAGTTCACCACTGAGACCACATCGGACAAGGGGTCCTTCATTGAATACCCAGCGTCCCTGAGATAGTAGAAACCATCAATGGACCTGACGGCCAAGGATGAACCCCTGGGTATCTTCACTCCATTTGAGGACATTTCCTTGAACTTCTCGGATATCTTTTCCATCAATACCGGGTCCGGTGGTCTTACAGCCACCTTGACCCTCCCGATCCGGGCCCCCAAAGGTGTCTCATCGGACAGTCCCAAGGAATGATCGGTCCTTTCTGTATCACGCGTCATCGTCCGTCTCCCTTCAAGAGCATTTTGAATAGAAACAGGAATGGCAGACCGAGCATCCATCCTGGTATATCATGGAATTCCCGCATTCCGGACAAACACCGACCACCATACCCTCGCTGCTCTCCTTCTCATCGTTCACCAACATGTCATCGGCGTAGTAGTCCAATGAAGGCGAGGTGGTCTGTTCCTCACCGATTGAGGGCGATCTACCCTCAAGATATCTCTCGAGGGCCTTTCCTATCCCATCTGGACAGGAGAGGACCTGCTCCTCGGACATACCAACAGGTCCCATTTTCGGGTTGGGGCATCTTATTCCCTTCAGCTGCTTCACTATCTGATAGGGGTCGATACCGGACCTCATTGCCAGGGATGCCAATCTTGCAAGGGCCTCGATCTGGGCCGCGGCGCAACCCCCTGTCTTTCCCAGGTTGGCAAAGAGTTCGAAAGCACCGAACCTGTCCCTATTGATCGTCACGTAAAGGGCTCCGCATCCGGTATCCAGCCTCCCGGTTATCCCATGGATGAGCTTCGGCCTTTCCCTGGGTTTGATCACGCCCGTATCCATTCCGGTCTTCTTCTTCTTGATGGTAGAGAGGACCTGCTCCTCTCTGCTTCCATCACGGTATATGGTAACACCTTTGCAGCCAAGTTCATAGGCCATCAGGTAGACCTTTTTGACATCATCCACGGTGGCGTCATGGGAGAAGTTCACGGTCTTCGATACGGCATTATCTGTATAATGCTGGAAGGCAGCCTGCATCCTGATATGCCATTCGGGTGTCACATCATGGGCGGTAGTGAATATCCGCTGATGCTTTTCGGGAACACTGCCGAGACCCTTCACGGTCCCTCGCTCGGATATCTTCGACATCAGCTCCTCCGAGAAGTATCCATTGCTCTGTGCAACTTCCTTGAAATAGGAATGTACCTCGACGAGCCTGTCTTGGTCCATAACATTCCTCTTGAAGACAAGTGCGAAGAGAGGTTCTATCCCGGAGGATGTCCCTGCGATTATCGATATGGTCCCGGTCGGAGCGATCGTGGTCACCGTGGCATTCCTGATAGGAGGTTCTCCGCGGATGTCGAAAAGCGAACCCTTGAAGTTGGGGAACGGACCGCGGACAGCTGCCAGTTCACGGGATGTTCCGATAGCTTCGGTCCTTATGAAGGACATGATCCGCTCCGCAAGCTCCACGGCCTGCTCGGAATCATATGGTATTCCAAGCCTGAAGAGCAGGTCAGCCCAACCCATGATCCCAAGACCGATCTTACGGTTTGCGTTGGTGTTCTCGGCGATCTCCGGCAGCGGGAAATTGTTCATGTCGATGACATTGTCCAGGAAATGGACCGACGTTCTGACGACCCTTTTTATTCGTTCCCAGTCCACGTCTCCCTTATCGTTCATCATCACGGCAAGGTTGATAGAGCCCAGGTTGCAGGATTCGAAGGGGAGGAGTGGTTGCTCACCGCAGGGATTGGTGGATTCTATCTCACCCACGTTCGGTGTCGGGTTATCCCTGTTGATCCTGTCGATGAAAACGATCCCGGGTTCACCGTTCTTGTGTGCCTGTTTCACTATCATATCAAATATTTCTGCAGCCTTTTCGGTTCCGACCATCTCACCGGATCTCGGGTTCACGAGTTCATACTCTCCTCCGGAGAAGAGACCATCCATGAATTTATCCGTCAGTGCAACAGAGATATTGAAGTTGTTCAGCTTCCTGTTATCATCCTTCGCAGTGATGAAATCCTTGATATCGGGATGGTCGACCTTCAGGATCGCCATGTTGGCCCCTCTCCTTGTCCCGCCTTGCTTGATGACATCCGTGGCTGAATCGAAGACCTGCATGAACGAGATAGGTCCTGATGATACACCCTTTGTCGATTTTACCAGATCGTTCTTTGGTCTGATGCGGGAGAAGGAAAATCCGGTTCCTCCTCCGGATTTATGGATCATCGCAGTGTACTTCACGGTCTCGAAGATCTCGGGGAGAGAATCATTTATCGGAAGAACGAAGCACGCTGCCAGTTGCTGGAGCTCTCGACCGGCGTTCATCAGTGTCGGTGAATTGGGCATGAACTCCAGGGAGCTCATGAGATCATAGAACTCTTTCGTTGTACTTTCCACATCATCGTCGCCGCACCCGTATTTACGGTCCGCCTGAGCTATGTTCTTGGCGACCCTGAGGAACAACTGCCTGGGGGTTTCCACGATGTTCCCCTGATCGTCCTTCCTGAAATACCTTCTAACGAGCACGGTCATGGCATTGTTCGTAAGCTTTGGTTCCTCAAGCTCCTCTATATTCATGGTCAAACCTCCAGAGTAATAGCGATGCTGATGCCGAAGTGTAGGAGGGTCCCCGGCGGTCATCGGGCAAAAATGCTGGTCCGTCGATCAGGGAAATGCCCGAAAAAAACCATTCCTCGAACCTTGGCTAACATCCCCTAAGTTGCAAGTTCGGTTGAAATCTCAGTCCATTATAAGGGTTACCAGGAGTTCACCAAAAGTATTGGAACGATCGTCCTTTCCCGTACCCTCAAAAAATAAAAAATAGCGATACTTTTCCAATAATACGAAAAGGGTTTAATAGTAACATGTCCGGTCGAGAGACACTGAAGAGGCAATCCGATGTTCCCCACGCACGAAAGGGTCAAAACAAAATATATTGGGAGAGAAGAGGAGCTCTCAACCCTGCGCAGCCTGCTGGAAGAGGTTCAGAAAGGTAGGGGGAAACTGGTACTTGTAGAAGGGGAGGCGGGGATAGGGAAGACGAGAATGATCGAGCAGATGAGGGCACTCGATCTCTTCAGTGAGTTCACGTTCCTAATCGGTAGATGCTTATATTTCAAGGATACGGATATCTATCTCCCTTTCAAGGAGATGTATTCCCAATACCGCCAGATGATCAAGGGAAATGAGGGTGGATCCCCTTTCGTCATACAATCCGACAGGCAGCTTGTGGATAGAGACCTCCGGACACCATCCGACCAGGAATTCGTACCGATGTCCCTGATACCTGCAGAGATAGATCTGGATGATGAGGGACCGGGCGATGAGATGGTGGTCGAGGGTCTCCTTGAGTTCAACAAGCTCTCGCAGTTCATCTTCGATCTCGAGGAGAAGGGACCGGTCTGTCTCTTCATCGATGACCTGCACTGGGCTGACCCCCCATCCATAAAGCTCCTTCAGTTCCTGGCACATAAGATAGTTGACCACCAAGTCGTGATAATATGCACCTATAGACCGGAAGACCTGTTCTGGGGCGAAGACGCGTCCCACCCTCTTGTAGAACCACTTAACAGGCTTTCGCGGGACAAACTGTACGTTCCCATCGAACTTGGAAGGTTCGATTACGATGAAACTGAAAAATTCATCCGCGACATTCTAAACGTGGAAAAGGTCCCACGGTCCTTCAGCGAGCTGGTATTCAAGAAGACCAATGGAAATCCGTTCTTCATCGAGGAGGTCCTCTACTCACTTCTGGAAAGAGGGATCATCGATCCAACCGGACAGGATTGGACCCAGACCATAGATCCGGAGACCATTTCTCTACCATCCACCCTGAGGGATGTCATTCTGCGAAGGATCCACTGGCTTAAAGGTAATTCCATGAACGTGATCCGCCTCGCATCCGTTTCCGGATCCAGGATAACGTTCGATATCATTAAAAGAGCCCTCGAGATGAAGGATGAGGATATCATCGAAGCATTGGAGGAGCTAGTATCCGCTAAGTTCCTCGTGGAGATAGTTGAGGAGGAGAACTACCAGTTCGAGAATCCCGTTGTCCAGGAAGTTATCTACACTGAACTGAACCATTCCAGGAGGAGGTTCCTCCACTACAAGATGGGAAAGGTCCTCGAGGAGCGGTATTCCGATAATCCCACGGTATGGGGTAATATGGCCATTCACTATTACAAAGGGAAGGATTACGAAAAAGCCCTCATGTACCTCACCAAAGCATCATCCTACTATCAACGAATATCACCGCAGAAGGCACTTGAATACCTTCACGTGGTCCTTGAATGCATGGAGAGAATACCGCAATCGGATTCCATTAAGATCCAGCATGTTCAGGTCCTGCTTGATATCTCCGGTCTGTGTTTGCAGATCGGTGACTGGAACAGATCTCTGGAATTTTCCGAAAAGGCTTTGAACCTGGCCACGGTCCTCAGGATGCCTCTGGAGATCGCACGGGCGAAGCTTATGAATGCAGATGTCTACAAGCTTCGAGGAGATTTCCATCAGGCCACCATCCTTTTTGAGGAGATAGCCAGTTCACCACAGGACAAGGGTTTCTCCGAAGTGGTAGCGCATGCATTCATGGGTCTTGGATACATCAACTGGAGAACTTCTGATTACCCGAGAGCCCTGGAGATGTTCTCGAAATCACTCCAATTTGCAAAGATCGAGAACAACCTCAACACCATTGGTACATTGTACATGAACATAGGTAATGTATTCAATCATAGAGGGGACATCAAGAAAGCTTTGGATTATTATAACAGGGGGATCAAGCACCTCGAGAGTTCAGGGAACACTCTTGATGCCTCGGTTGGTTATTCGAACATCGGCAGTATCTATCTACAGAATGGCGAGTTCGAAGAGGCGGAGAAGGTATTGGAGCTAGCTATCTCCATGACCAGTGAGAGAGGGAGGCACGACCTCTGTTGGCCGAACATCAATCTGATAGACCTCAGAGGTATCCAGGGCAAGTTCACGGAGGCCTCGAATATATTCGAGATGTGCGAGGATTCGATGAAGGACCGGGACGACAAGGTCGGTCTTGGTATAGCATATCTGAATATCGGGAAGGCGCGTATACTGGAGCAGAAACCCGAGGAGGCTGAGACCCTGATAATCAGGTCCATCACGATGCTGGAGAGCCTCGGTATGCTTTACGACCTAGGTAAGGCCAAATACAGCCTCGGCGAGGCCTATCTGATGTCTGCAAGGTATGATGAAGGAAAAGTATACCTGGACGAGGCATATCAGATTCTAAAGAGCATAGGTGCCCGGTATCAAGCCGAAAAGGTCAGAGGAAGGCTGCTGGAGATCAGGGATAGCGGTGGCTTCATTTGAGACTACTATTGGCTTGATGATCATATCGAATTTGATACAATATATTATCATCCTCTGATCCCCGGGATCCGATCTCATCCAAAGATATTAAAAATTGGCGCCGGGGGCCGGATCTGTCCAGATAAATAAGCTCATATCTGTTTCTTTCTTATTTATCGGACTTG
>JAFGLL010000028.1 GCA_016928095.1 Thermoplasmatota archaeon | reverse complement strand
GCGGGGTCGAGGAACTTCTACGATCTGGAAGCCGCCGTGAGGGACATCCTCGGATACGAATACGTCCTGCCCTGTCACCAGGGCCGTGGTGCCGAGAACGTGCTTCATTCGGCCCTGATCAAGGAGGGCGATGTCATCCCGGGGAACACCCATTTCGACACCACGAAGGCGCATATCGAGCACAAGAAGGGCCGGGCCATCGACTGCACCATAGACGAAGCTGGCGACCCTTACATCGACCTGCCATTCAAGGGTAACGTGGACCTTGAGAAGCTGGAAGAGGTCTACAGGAAGTACGGCAAGGAGCGGATACCGTTCACGGTCATCACCGCCACCTGCAATTCCGGCGGCGGCCAGCCGGTCTCTCTTGAGAACATGAGGGCGGTACAGCAACTGTCACGCAAGTTCGGGATAATGGTCTGTCTCGATGGCGCCCGCCACGCCGAGAACTGCTATTTCATCAAGAAGAGGGAGCCCGGTATGGGGGACTATTCCATCAAGGAGATCGCCCTGATGCAGGCGGACTGCTTCGATATGATGACCATGTCCGCCAAGAAGGACGCCATCGTGAACATCGGCGGCTTCATCGCGACCAGGCACAAGGCGATATATGACAAGATCAAGAGCTTCGGGATACTCTTCGAGGGTTTCGTGACCTATGGCGGGCTTGCCGGCAGGGACCTGGGGGCGATGGCCATCGGACTCTACGAGGGGATCGACGAGGACTATCTATCATACAGGGTAGGCCAGGTGAGGTACCTTGGAGAAAGGCTCAGGGACGAGGGTATCCCGGTGCTGTGGCCTCCCGGAGGTCACGCCATCTACCTCGATATGAAAGAATTCCTCCCGCATATACCTCAGGAGCAGTTCCCCGGGATGGCATTCAGCGCTCACCTTTACCTTGTGTCCGGTGTCAGGTCCGTGGAGATAGGGACCCTTCTGAACGGTAGGGACCCCGACACCGGCGAGAACAGGCCGGCAAAACTGGAACTTGTCCGGCTCACGATACCCAGAAGGGTGTACACCCACAGACATATGGATTATGTCGTAAAAGCCGTGAAAAAGGTCTGGAAGGAACGTCTGGAGATCAAGGGTTTCGAGCTGACGGAGGAGCCTCCCATCCTGAGGCATTTCACGGCAAGGTTCAGATGGGCGGACTGAGCCGCCCGTCATTCAGTATCCTTTCCCTGTCGGCCTTCTTCAACTTGCCCAGCACCAATCCATAGGAGTGGTCTATCATCCATAGTACCCGCTCATTCGGGATCGACCCGTCCCGTATGACGGTGTTCCAGTGCACCTTGTTCATATGATAAACGGGGGACACCGCCTCGAACTCTTCCCGGAGGTCAAGGGCGATCAGCGGGTCGCATTTGAGGTTGATCCTGAGGGGTTCGGAATTGATATCCGTGAGAAGGAATATCCGCCCCCCGACCCTGACGGTGAGGGTCTCAAGATCGAAAGGGAGATCCTCCGTTTCACCTTTTTTCTTCCTGCAGTGCTCAAGTACATGTCCGAGGTCCAAGTTCACCCACCCTCCGGGAACGACCGATGCAGCCTGTCGACCTCTTCCTGCACAATGTCGGCTGCCGGACCTACCCTGTCCGGGTATCCCGTCACTCTGATGATCACACTGTTCGGACCCTGCGGGTAGGAGCCGATATCTATTTCGGGGAACCTTTTCTGGAGATCGGATAGAAAAAGTGCCATCTGGCTCTCCTTTCCGTGGAAATGGACCTCTCGTATATGCACATCCTTCTCGTGACCCGATGGCAGACGGCCCTGGAATTCCTCGCTGCACACCAACCCTCTATATTCCCGCGGGACGCCCGGTAATATGAAGATCATCATCCTTCCATCGTTCACCGAACCCGCCAGCCCTTCTACCATGCCATTCTCGTTGATGATCGGCTCGAGGTCCCGTGGGACGAGCGCCATCTTCTCGAGCCCTTTCTTCGAGCTGTCAGGAAGCGTCTTTCCGGGATTCCTGGACCTCCATTTCTCCATCATCCTCCCGAAGCATCCATCATGGAAGACCAGCGGGACCGAAATAGCTTTTGCCACGGCCTCTACGGTGATATCGTCATGTGTGGGGCCCATCCCGCCGCTGACCACGACGAGATCGTAATCGTCCTCCATGAAGATGCCAAGCTCCTTACATATCATCCCCGACTCATCGGGGACCATCACCCATCTCCTGAGCCTGATCCCTTTACCAAGGAGGTTCTCGGCAAGGAACACGGTGTTGGTATCCACTGTCCGGCCGAGGAGTATCTCGTTCCCGACCACGAGTGAACCGGCCTTTACCGGTCCGGTCCCCGGAGCTTGCATGAGAGAGTAACGGAACATGTCCAGATAAAGCCTGCGCCGGAAACCACGGTCATCCCCCGGGATCTTTCGTGATGTCCATATCTCCCGATGGAAGGACGGACATCACCTGGTCCAGCTCTCCCCCGAGCTCTCTTGCGATGATCTTAGCGGCGTCAGACTTTCTGCCTTTTCCCGGTCTGACGACGTATATACTGCCCTGGCATACATCCCTGACGGCGTTCACCGGGCCGAACATTATCTTGGGAACACCCTCGATGTAGACCGTTCCAACAGCCCCCTCGAGCGGCAGTTTTTCAATGAAGTTCTTCTTCCCCCTGATGATGAAGGACCCTTTTGGCAGGAACTCCCCGGACCCGGGTGTCCTGCTGACCTGGTCCGGAAGGACCCAGTATCCGCCAGCCGCCCCGACCTTCGCATGCCAGGCTTTGGAATTGAGCACCGAGAAGTGGACAGCCTGCTCTTTGGAGGTATCATCCGCTT
Organism: Thermoplasmatota archaeon; assembly: GCA_016928095.1. Lineage (GTDB taxonomy): Archaea > Thermoplasmatota > Penumbrarchaeia > Penumbrarchaeales > Penumbrarchaeaceae > JAFGLL01. Next base: position 54,237 of record JAFGLL010000028.1, on the reverse strand, counting down.
CCTGGCCCTTATCGACCCTCAGAACGATGCTCGAAGCCCCCTGGATATCGGCATGCGCATAGAGGTCCGAATCCCTCATGAACTTCTTCACGACCCTCTCGTTGGTCTTTGAATCCCTTCCTCCGATGAGAAGGACCCTACCGGATGTGAAACACCACCGGTATGTTTCGAACCAGAAACTGCGCAGGCTCTTCCCTTTGCCCTCGTCCTCCTTATCGTCAGCCTCCCTCTGGACCTTTTCGAGCTTGGCATAGGATATCTCGAGGGCTTTCCCGATACCCTCCAGTTTCCGTTTCGCGGTCTTGGACCTGTTGTACAGGAGATCGGCGTTCTGATTGAGGTCGAGCGATGTCTCCAGTTCGGCCGTGACCGGACCCGCTTCCGTGTCCATCTTGACCTTGATCCTTCCATTCAACGGATCGGTCCCGGGGTCGTAACCGTCGATGCCCTTGAACTTCGAGCTGTCCTTGACATATTCCCTTGCATCAAAGTCCTTTAAAATGGCGTCTATCCTGGTATAGTCCAGGTAAAGGGCATCGGCGATCCTCCTGGCCATATCGGCTTCGGCCTCCTTCTCGGCCCTGGCCTTCTCCTGGCTCTCTATCATTGCCTTGATCTTCAGGACCTTCCTGGACCTTCCTTCCTCCTTCCGAACCTCCCGCGGGTCATCCTCCTCGAACATGTGGAGCTCGAGGGCCTGGTTGATGGACCCCATCTCGGTGAAATGGTCCCCTTTTGCCCCCGTGACCCCCTCCGAATACCGGGAGCGCACGCTGGAAGGTCGAACGTCCCCCCAGAAGGACCCGAGAAGGGCAGGCTCCACCAGGACCGGTTCGCCGTTGAGGAAATGAACGTATATGTCCCTCTCATCGAGCACCTCGTCGAGGAGCCCCCTGAACTCTCTGAAGAGCCTTTTTCGGTCCTCCGCGGAAAGATCCTTCGGGTCCGCTTTCTTGTCCAGGTCTGCTCTCAGACATACCTCCTCCGCATAATGGGGGGGCAGGCTGCAGCGTTTGATGAGGAAACGGACCAGGTCCTCCTGCGAGCCCTCTATCGATCCGTTCAGACCATCCGGGGTAAGTTCGAAGGCATCGATACCCGATGGAGGTGGAAGGTATATCTCCCCCCGTTTGATGGTCCGGGATGCCCAGGCTTTCGAGGTGAACGGGGTCTGAATGGTATCACCTTTCACCAGGACAGCGTTCCCGTCACCGAAAAGTTCCAGGTACAGCCGCCACGGCTCTTCCTCCCCCTGGGACGGGTTGAAGGTCAAACATACCATCCGGTCCATACCAACCTGGGATATGTCCCTGAGGACCCTGTTGGCCAGGGATCTTCTGAGCTTCATTGCAAAGGGGGAAGGAGTGGTCGGCATCTCCCGGTTCACCTTCGGGGAGATGAAAAGGTAACCCCCCATCTTGAAATAGAGATCGAACCTCAGGTAGCTCCCCCCTCCCTCGCCGAGAGATATCCCTTCCGGTGACGGGGGTGGTTCCTGGACGCTTTCGAGGAGGAGGTCTCGGAACCTGCTGTAAGGTTCGACCTCCTCGAGTATCGACCGCTTGATGGAGAAGCGGAGGATCAGTGTGTCATAATCTATCTGGTAGGCCTTCTGGAAGAAGGCGCCTTCTACGGCTTTTGCTTCCAGCACGAACCTTCTGACGGCCATGGAGGACAGGCTTTTCTTCAGCATCGCGCTACTATCGGCCCCCAATATAAAAAAGCATCCGACATGGAGCGTTCGCGGGGGCGTGGAAAAGGTCTCGGACGAAACCATAAATAAGTTGATGAACGTTCAAGCGCCACTGTCCTGTTCATATAGTGACATGGGGTATATGGAGGGTTCGGTATGGAAGAAGAGACCATCGTTGAAGTTGAGAGAAAACTGGTTGGAAGAAAACCTTTCAGATATCATCTGGATAAGAACACGAGCACGCTTCCGGCAGATTCTGGGTTCGGAAAGGTAGGAGCCAAGATGGACCCCAGGACGGGAGCCCTGATGTATGATAGATACGAGGATTGGATCACCAAGGAGAAGACCTTCAAGGAGGAGGTGAAGCGATCGAACATCCGTTTCTCCGATGATTCCGGGGCTATGGTGATCTTCACGGAAAAGGAGAACGTCAGCCTCTCGGTTGATGGTGATGTGATCGAGCATATCGCTCAGGGCAGGGTGACCTTGGAGAACCGCTCCGAAAAGGACAGGATATGGGATATGAACGTGGCGCTCCATGATGGTACGGGACTGGCGCTTTTAGGCTATGACAGGATAGAATCCCAGGAGATAGAACCTCAGAACAGGATCGACAGAGATTACGACATCGACCTTCCCGGACCTTCGATCGCCATGGAGGAGGTCATCTCGACCCATCCTGAGCTACCCGAATCCAGGGTCATCCTCAGGGGGTCGGAGACTCATACCAACCTCCAGCTCGGTCTGAAGAACCTTGCAATCATACCCTATCGGAACATGGTCATCAGGAAAGCCGTCCCCAGGGAGCTCAAGAATATAATGTTCCCCGAGGACTCGGTGCAGGACGTCGCTATAGAGGAGGGGAAGCTCGTATGGCGGATACCCGATATCGGACCCGGAGAGATGATGGTCCTGAGGTATGAGGGGGACCTTGATCCGAACTTCACGGACAGGATACCGACCGGCGATGTCATCCTGACCGCCAACAGCGACGACATCATCACCAACATCGTGGTCGATTCCTTCGAGGCCATGTGCAGGAACAAGTATACGATAGAGGTGGACGAGACCGATGAACCCGGTGAGTGGATCTGCAGGTTCGTTGTCGAGAACACCTCCGTGTTCGAGGTGGAGGTCCTGAGGGTAGAGGTCAAGGACCCTAAGAGCGGCAGGGTCTACGTCAACCTGAAGGAGCCTGGAGTATACATTGGTCCGGGCAAGAGATGGGAGACGGAGCAATGGAGCATCTCTCAGGATGAGAAACCCACATTCATCAAGAACCTTGCACTCAACATCGTTCCGGGACTTACCAAGAAGGTCTCGTACGAACTTCTCAAAGAGGGCGGCAGTTTCTATCCGGCATCACTTTCGTTCAAGAAGATGTTCGATCGGGACACGGTTGAGGCAAAGAGGATCACGGAGGTCATGGCCACCCTGACGATCGAGAACACCGGATGCGCGGATATAGAGCAGGTGATCATCAGGGATTCCCTCCCGAGATATTTCCTGCCGCCGATGATGGACTCCATAACGGTCGAGAGAGCGGGGATCCCCCTTTCCGACAATGTCGGGGTACAGGTGGAACCGGAACAGGGTGACCCGACCACGGAGCAGGTGTTATACATCAGAGTGGATGACCTCTCGAAGTTCGGAGGTCCGCTGAAGAACGGCGAGAGGATGATCATCAGATACATCACAGAGGTCCACAGACCGCTGCCGGATGAGAGGATAGACGCTCCAGCCGAGGTCGATGCCAGGAGCTTCCTTCCCGGCCCTCTGATAAAGGGAGAGGATGTTGCGGGTGCCCCGGCGATCGATACGCTCCAGGTTGTCAGGAAGTTCTCCATAGGGAAGTCGATCGAGCAGGGCACAGGTCCGGGAGAGTACCATATCGAGCTTCAATACCACAACAGGGGTGCGGACCCGGTACTTGACCTGAAGATCACGGACATCATCCCCGAGAACTTCAAGGGATCCGGATACAGCATCCGACCTATCCAGGAAACCACGGATGAGGGAATGACGATGCTGGAATGGAGCATCTCCAGGGTGGACCCGGGGAAGGGTCTGACCATATCATATTCGATCAAGGGCGAGGGCGAATACCATCCCTCCGATGCACAGATATTCTACAACAGCGGGGATTGAAAGGACCGGGAAGAACGGCTGTGGACCCATTCACTTCCTCTTGGCGGGCGGGTCCCTTCCGGCAGGCATGTCCTGTCCCTTGGAATGGTCTGTCCGTTCCTTTTCGGGTGAAGACCTTGTTCTCCTGTCTGGTCCCACCGGTGTCTCGTCGTCATCTTCCCCCTCCTTCCTGACCGACTTGATGATGAAATGGATCCCGAGATCTATGATAAAGGGTGAAGCGACTATCACCACCAGGGCAATCCACAGGTTCCTCTCGGAGTTGGGGTGAATGCTGTTACCCCCGTTCCCCTCGAGCTTCAGTTTGATAATCCCGAACCAGGGCAGCTCTCCCACCGACTTGCCTATTATCCATTCCCTTTTCACGGGCTGGATCCATGACGGTTCGGACCCCCCGAAAGAGGAGGTCTGATCTATGTCCTGGTTATCGTCACCCTTTGTAAGGAAACCGCTGTGGGGGGTCTGGCCGTACATGCGGAACTTGTAGAGGATCGTTGCAATGTTAATCTCACGGTCCCCGCTGACGGACCTTCTGGGCCATTCATAGCTCCCGATGGTGAAACCGTCCATGATGTTCATCAATCCAAGGGTAGGTACGTCATACCCCCCACCGCTGCCGGTCTCGGTGTTGTAGGTGGATGAATTGAACTCTATCCATATGACCGCCCGGTGGATAATGGCCGTCCTGGTCTCGTTCCCGTTGGGTCGGTAGATGATGACATCCCCGTAGGAATCATAGGACCTGTAGCCGGACATCGTACCTTCCACATAGGTAACAGGGTCCACACCGTCTCCCAGTCTCTTAACGAAAACAAGGTCACCCGTATCGATCACACCCACGGAAGAGGTTTCGTCCGAGTGCTCCATTGAGCCCGATTGGACGACCACGAGGGGAGGCCAATTCCCGGTGTATGTGTAAAGTGCCCCGATGATTATCAGAAGGACGATCATGGCACCTATGAAATCGAAGATGAACGACCTTGACTCGTTCCAGATCCTTGTACGGAGACCCTCCTTTTCCTGCCCTTCATCCGTTCCAACAACCCTGCCCCGAGGTGGCCTTCTGGTAGTATCAGGGTCCTTCCGGACCCCTTTGCTCCCGGGTAATTTCCCGGGAACATCCTTCCCTCTGGTGCTGGACGTTTTCTGCAAAGGTCTCGCAGTGGTGTAAGTCCCACCTTGTAATAAGTTTTGTGAGTGTCGATACATATGGAGGCTTTGGGTCCGGATATGTTTTTATCCTCTCCGACATCTATACTGTCATGGATCAGCTTCTGGTCTGCGGCAATCTGAACATGGATATGATCTATATGGTCGATTATCTCCCGGAAGAGGGGCAGTCCACCCCGGTGAGGGCAGTGAGGAGGGAGTTCGGAGGCTGCGGAGGGAATATCTCATTGGCCGCCGCGAAGCTCGGGGTCCAGGTCATTATCTCATCGGTAGTGGGCAAGGATTTTGACGATGGATACCTTGAGAGGCTGAAGGATGCGGGGATCCATCTGGAACATATCATCATCGACGATGAGCTCCCGTCACCCTTCTGCATGGTCCTTTCCGCTCCGGAAGGGAAGCAGGCATATGCATTCATGGAGGGTGCAATGGGAAAGCAGATGGATATCGAGCCACCAGTTCCGGTCAAGGACAGGATCAGCCATTGTCATATCGCCACCTCTCATCCGCTGTTCACCATCAGGACCGCAAGGGCGATGAAGGAGATCGGGATACCGACAGCCTTCGATCCGGGACAGGAGATATATTTCAGGTGGAGGGGACCTGAGATCAAAGAGGTCCTGCAGAACTGCGATCGCTTCATGGGGAACATCGGAGAATGGGAGTATCTTCTTGACATCCTCGATATCCCCTGGGAGGAGAGAAGCATTTCCGGTATAGTATATCCCTGGTCCGATCGAGCGTTCGATCTCATCGACGAGGCTGTCATCACGGCAGGTGCCCGTGGCTCGCTCCTGATCAGGAGGGATTCGATCGCACATCGGCCCGCCATGGAGGTCGACGAGGTCGTGGATGCAACAGGGGCAGGTGACGCATTCAGGGGGGGCTTCTACGCAGCACTCCTTCGGGGGATAGCCCCGGAAGACGCACTCCTCTACGGGAACGCCATGGGGGCTCTCTCCCTCTCGAGCAGGGGGCCTCAGGGGTACGATGCCAGCTGGGAGAAGGTTCTGGAAATGTTGAAGAGATGACCCCCTCTCACAGTTATTAAATAATACTTATCTTCATTGATAACCGGGAGAGAATGGGTAACGAACTGGTAAGCCGGTCATATCCTGTCTTGATCGTGGTGTTGCTCTGCATCCCGGTCTTGCTGACACATGTTGATAGCGGCACCGCTTTTTCAAGGAACGATCCCCCCACGGCTACGGGAGAGAACCTTACGGGAATATGGGTCTACGAGGGTACATCGAAGATAATCGCGGACCTGGATGATCATGAACTGTTCACGGACCCGGAGAATGATACCCTGATCTATCTGGCAATAGTGAACCTCTCCTCGACTACGTTCAAGGACAGATCGGAGTTCCTGGTTGTATGGAACGGTCCGTCGAACCAGTTATCGGTGGTCCAGGACCCGAACACGAACGGGACGGGGAACGTATCGGTCAGGCTATTCTGCACCGATAAAGGAGAGTTCAATCTGATGACAGACCCTTATGTTGACTTCATCATAGAGGTCCGAAACGTCAACGATCTTCCGGCATGGACCGGTTACGTACCTTCGAACATGTTCATTATGGAGGGCTCCACTCTAACATTGCTTGACCCGCAGGTCGATAAACTCTTCATCGACGATGAAGGGGACCTTCTGATCTACATGGCGGTCGTCGATCTCTCGTCACCGGGGTACAACGAGAGCGCGGAATTTCAGGCGAGCTGGGTGCATGGTTCGAAAATGTTGGAGGTCGGAATGAACCTTAGCTCGGATTGGTTCGGGATTGTGTTCGTTAGGCTCTATTGCACCGATCTGATGGAATTCAATTTTGAAACGCATGCATTTGTTGACATTCCTATCGAGGTCCGAAATGTCAATGACCTACCGAGAAGAACTGATTATTACCCATTGTTGAGGCGTGTCGACGAGGGGCAACTCACATCCTTGATAGATCCGGAGGTGGACAAACTGTTCTTTGATCCGGAAGGGGACACTCTCGATTATCTCCCCGTGGAGAACCTGTCATTCCCCGAGTATAACGAGAGTGCCGAGTTCAGGGTCAGATGGGACAGACCGAGCAGGTCCATCGAGGTGAAGCTGAACGAGAGTTCGGACTGGTTCGGAGCGGTTCCGGTCAGGCTTTATTGCACCGATCAATCGGGTTTCAATTTCAACAGAGACCCGTACATCGACCTCCATATTACTGTGGCAAATGTGAACGATGCACCGGTCTGGGATGATTTACCGACGGTAAGGGTAATTGAGGATACCGAAATGGAGAACCTGCTAGATCTCTCGGATTACGTTTGGGATGTGGACAATCCTATCGACGATCTTCGTTTCAAGATCGAACGGAATGACAGCCAGCGGAATATCAGCCTTTTTATCATCCGGGGTGAAAATGACCAACATATGCTATCATTCCGACCCCTCCGGGAAAATTGGTATGGATCCTTAACCGTGAACATCACGGTTGATGATGGTAGGATCACCGTTCCCACCAGCTTTCAACTTGTCGTCGAACCTGTCAACGACCTCCCTTTCATCAGGATAATATCACCAAAGGAAGGGGAAGTGATAAACGAATATTGTTTCAGCGTCATTGGGGAAGCTCATGACATTGAAGCCATCGATCGGATAGAGGTCTTTTTTCAGGGTGAATGGATCAAAGCAGCTGGAAAGGAAAAATGGGCGGTCTCATTTGACACATCTGATTTCCAGGAAGTTGCTAAACATGTCCCGATTAGCGCGAGGGTGTGGGATACGGGAGGCAGATTGGAATATGCTTTTGTGAATGTCTCGATCGTGCCGTACGTTCCCCCACCTATGGATAGCGACGGGGACGGAGTTTTCGATGATGAGGACGCTCTTCCTAATGATGCCTCAGCTTCCAAAGATACCGATGGGGATGGATATCCTAATGAGTGGAATCCGGGTATGGGTCCCGAAAATTCCACCACGGGGCTCTTTCTGGACCTCTTCCCGAACGATCCGATTGAATGGGCTGATACGGATGGGGACGGCCACGGGGACAACGGGGATGCTTTTCCTGACGATGCCTCGGAATGGTCGGATACGGATGGAGACGGAGTAGGGGACAAAAGCGATGAATTCCCGAAGGATCCGGACGAATGGTCGGATACGGATGGCGACGGCCGTGGGGATAATGAGGATGCTTTCCCCTACGACCCCGCTGCAAGCGTGGATAGGGATGGTGACGGCTATCCAGATATCTGGGATCGGGGAAGGTCCGAAGAGGACTCGACCACCGGTCTGAAACTGGACCATCATCCTGATGATCCTATGAAATGGAAGCAGGAGGATCTCCTTGAAAGGATCTCAACCCCGGTCCTTTTTCTGCTGATACTTGCACCTGCGATCCTTATAGGTGGGGCTGTTGCTTTGTTCCTTTATCTATCAAGAAGGTCGAAAGGTGGCGAAGTTGTCCCCATCCCTGGGAAGGAGGGAGTACCTATTGGAGAAGAAGAATGAAGAATAGGTCCCGCTCAGCTCGCCCATCATTCATCAATGTTCAGCCATGTCTCATGCATCACTGCGGGGTCTCCTGTACCCGTGTGTTCCTATTTAACATCTCCATCAATGTGGCGGGATGGCGGGTCCGCGGCCTACAGTTGGTCCATGTATCGAAAAGTATTATATTCGAACAACTTTTAGGCGGGGACGTGAACCGGGTTCAGGAATATATCCACGGACGGTTGGAGGAAGGACCTCTCCACGTTACCCTTATCGACCCTGACAGGCAGGACCCGGAAAGATCGGCCCTCATGGTCCGGGAGGCAGAAAAAGGGGGGACTCATATCATCCTGGTGGGGGGAACGATGGGTGTAGATCATCCCAAGCTCGAGGATACCCTGAAGGCCGTCTCCGTGGCAACCGAGCTTCCGGTTATCATCTTCCCCGCATCGGCGGATGTGATCTCGGGGAACGCTGATGCGATCCTTTACATCTCGTTGATGAACTCCCGCAATGTGAACTACGTGATAAGGGAGGCGGCAAGGGCCTCTGTCAGGATAGAAGAGCTGAAGATAGAACCGCTCTCGGTGGGATACATCGTGGTCTCTCCCGGGGCACTCGTGGGCAAGGTGGGTGACGTTGACCTCATACCCAGGGACGATCCATCGATCGCCGTGGAATATGCCCTTGCAGCCCAGATGTTCGGGATGGATTTCGTCTACCTTGAGGGGGGTTCGGGGGTCGATGAACCCATACCGGGGGATATTATCCAGGCGGTCCGATCGGCAGTCGATATTCCGGTCATAGTGGGGGGTGGCATCAGAACACCCGGTTCGGCAAGAAGTACAGTCCTGCATGGTGCCGACATGATCGTGACAGGGACGCTCGTGGAGAGCAACGCGGACACCACTTCCTCGCTACGAGAGATGATAGCTTCCATGGAGGAAGGGTGGAGGGAGAGGAAGTGGGGATGACCTCTAGTCACCTCATACCCACACCTCTTGGTATCCTGAAGGCGGAATTCACGGAGGTAGGGCTGAGGTCCCTTTCTCTCTTGAAAGATAAAAAAGGACCCCCTCCTCCCGACCTCCCCGGGGTTGGTGAAAACGTCCTTCTCGAGGAGCTCAGGTGCTTCCTGAACGGCTTTTTCCGGCAAGGGGGGGTCGTAACGGAGGAGATACCTCTTGATATGACGGGGATCACACCTTTTCGGAAGAAGGTGTATGAAGAGCTGATGAAGGTCGGTTTCGGAGAGGTGGTGACCTACGGTGACCTTGCCCACAGGATAGGATGTCCGGGCGGAGCAAGGGCTGTCGGGAATGCCATGAACTCGAACCCTATCCTCCTCGTGATACCATGCCACAGAGCGGTCGCTTGCGGAAATGGGCATGCCCGCGGGCTCGGCGGGTTCGGGGCGGGGCTGGATGCAAAACGCTTCCTGCTGAGACTGGAGGGTCACGGGACGGACATCCTGGATCTTTGATACGTATATATGGGAAAAATATTTATATACTCTAATAAATTTAGGGACACCGAATAATATGAGACTATCCTAAAGGTGAGCCCGTGAACCCCATATACCTTCCCAGGAACAGGCGCCCCCTCTCCAGAGTGGACGAGGGAGAGAAGGTCACTGTCAGGGAGATCCACGGCGGCAGGGGTGTGAACAAGAGACTCTCCGAGCTCGGGATAGGGGTCGGAGCTTCACTGACAGTGGTCCAGAACTGCGGAGGCCCCGTCATAGTCTCCTATGGGGGCTCCAGAATGGCCCTTGGACAGGGCATCTCGATGAAGATCCTGGTGGAATAGGTCTTCCCTTTCAATACGTTCATTTCGAATATTTTGTATTTTTTCATTATATGGTCATCTAATAATAACAGGAGGAGGCCGCGCAGGACCTCCCCCCTAGGCAGGTGACCTTCATCCCGATGTTCATTTTCACTGGTACCTCAAAGCGTCCCCCGGCCTGAACCTCGCCGCCCTGTGCAGAGGCGGCTGGATGATCACCAGTGTAAGCACTATCGTGACCGTGAGCGCTATCAGGACATAGCTCATCGGAAAGAGTACGTCCATCTCGAGGTTCAGAATGTTCAACATGATCCAGTTGAGGAACAATGTCACTCCGTAACCGAGTGGTACGCCTGCCAGGCCTCCCAGGAGCGCCAGTACGAAACCCTCGGTTCCGAACATCCTGCGGATATGGGATGACCTGGAACCCAGGCATCTCATCATCCCGATCTCCCTCGTCCTCTCGAGAATATTCATGGTCAGTGTGGACATGAGGCCGATCATGGTGATCAGAACGATGATCGTCCCTACGGCTATCATCAGGTTGACGATCTGCTGATTGGACCTTATGTTGTTCTCCTTCATGACGTACAGAACGCTATTGGTAACAACGTAACCCCTGGCCATCAGGTCATCCTCTATGTCGTTTGCGACCCTGTCGATCAGTTCGTGATCATCGCTCTCCGTTATTATCGAGAAACCGGAAACGACATCGTCCACCACAAGGATCTCCTGAACGGTCGGAAGCGGAACATATCCGATATGCCCGTTCATCATCTGACCGGAATTGATACCTATGACCTCGAATTCCACCGGTCCGGTGGCCGTATCGATGGTTATCATGTCACCCAGGGAAATATCCTCGGTCCTGGCGACCGCCTTACCCACGACGATGACCCTGGCCCTGGAGTTCTGGTCCTCTTCCGTGAACCATCGCCCCTTCCACATGGTGCCTTCGACGTTATATGCTATGGTGTCGTGTTCGTAACCGAAGAGGTAGATCTCACTGTTCCCGACCATACCGGCGCTCATTGCGAAGGGTTCTGCCTCCTCGACCCCGTCTATCATCTCGATATTGTATGCGACGGATCCCGTGAGAGGTTTCCCCCCCTCCATCTGTCCCTGTGTCATGATGTCGAACTGGAAGTTGTCATATTCGTCCCCGACCGCGACCGCAAGGGAGTGCCCCGTTGCCACGATCCCCAGGAACATAGATACCGCAAGCGCCACTTGAAGAATGGTGGATATGGACCTGCCTTTCTTCCTCGCTCCATTCCTCAACCCCATCTGAGCGGTCCTTGGCAGCCATCGGGACCTCAGCAGGACCCTGTCGATCATCGATCTGCCGTAGTTCGCGCTTATGCCGGCATCCTGGAGTCCCTCCCTCGTATTCAGCCTCAGGGCCCCCCACAGTGAGGGGAGGGTCGCTATCAGAGTTATCCCGATACCAACCGACAATGAGATCAGTATCGCAGGGAAGTGAACCGAGAAACCGGGAACGATCCCGTAGAAGCTGGTTCCAAGGAACCAGACCATTCCAAAGGCGACCCAGATCCCGAGGAATGCCCCAACGGTCGAGCCGATCACACCCATGAAGAAGGAGGTTGTCAGATAGGACCCTGCAACCTGCAACTTCGTTGCACCCACCGCCTTCATCTGAGCTATCTCTCTTCGTTGCTCCGTGATGATCGTGTGCATTGTATTGGAGATAAGGAATATCGAGCAGAAGAGCGTCATGAAGGTCAGGACGTAGAAGAAAGATCCCATGTCGGCGAAGTCCTCCTTCCCTGGCCAATCATTATCGGTTCTGGTCTCCGGCATATCGGTGAACGCTATGAAATCCGTGTTATCTTCCAGATAGACCTTCACATCCTGGACCGCCTCATCCACCTTGCCCTCGGTGGCATGCGATAGGTCTATCGACAATGAGTTGTACCCGGAAGTGTTGGAGAGGGACCTTACGGTCCCGATATCCGCAAAGAATACGGCGATCCCGTAGGTTGACTGGTCGTAGGTCAGGGTCCTCCCCTTGCCAGATATGAAAAGTTTCACAACGTTCCCGTTGGCGTCTATGACACTGACATCATCGCCAATGCCTTTCATGAAAAGACCGTTTTGTGAATTTCCCAAATCGGTGAGGACCTCCAACGGACCGGGAAAGGAACCCGATCCAAGCGAGACCTTGTCCACCTTCATGTCGTTGAAATCCGTCATTCCTATGAAGAGCGCGTCGTTCCTCCTCTCTCCAATATATATTCTTGAAAAGAAGATGAGCTTTGGCTCCACGCTCTCCACGTTTTTCAGGGATCCCAGCCCCTGGATGTCCTCCTCGCTCAGGTTGACATTCTGCATGCCAGCTCTGACATTCCACATGTTGGTCTCCTCAATGTCGTTGAACATCGCATCATCGAAGAGAGGGATCACGCCGAACATGCCGAGGGCTGCGACCCCCAAAGCGATCGTTAATATGGTGAATATGGTCCTGGACTTCCTTTTCCTGAGGTCTCCCAGGGATTTTTTAAGAAGGGTAGGTTTCATTGATGTCACTCCAGTATCAGGAGCTGGCTCGCCATGCTACCGTTCAAGAGCTCCTGAACGAAGAAAGTGGTCGAAAACAGGGCCAGGAATGAGAAGTAAGCAAGGAGCAAACCAAGGGAGCAAACCTTTTTCCCGGTCATTTCGAACACCTCTTCAGACTGCTGCGGCTACCCTCCCGTCAAGGATGGTGATCTTTCTCTCGGCTCTCTGTGCAAGCTCTTTGGAGTGGGTCACGAAGATGATCGTCTTCCCTTCCTGGTTGAGCTTTCTGAGAACTTCGAACATCCTGTCCGCTGTCTTCGAGTCCAGATTGCCCGTTGGTTCGTCGCCGATGATGATCCGGGGGTCGTTCGCGAGAGCCCTTGCGATGGCCACTCTCTGCTGCTCTCCGCCGGAAAGCTCCGAGGGAAGGTGATGAAGCTTGTCTCCCAATCCCACCATCTCAAGGTTCCTCTTAGCTATCCTTTCCCGTTCCTTGATCGATCTTCCGTTGGAGAAATCCATCGGTAGCATCGCGTTCTCGAGGGCCGTAAGTGTCGGGAAGAGCTGGAAGAACTGAAAGATAATTCCGATGTTCTTCCCCCTCCATCTCGCAAGCTTGTCCTCGGACATGGTATCTATCCTGACACCGTTTATCACGACCGACCCTTTTGTGGGCCGGTCTATGCCCGTGATCATGTTAAGAACCGTTGATTTCCCCGATCCTGATGGACCGACGATCGCTGTCAATTCACCCTGCTCTATCCTGAGGTCCACATGTTTCAGCGCCTGGAACTCCAGCTTTCCGCTCTTATAGACCTTATCAAGGGATTCTATCTCGATCAATGCCATTCCTTATCACCTGCCTTTGAAGAGGTCCGCACTATTGTCCGCACCACAGTATTGTTAGGAGTGCAATATTGTAGACCTTACAATAGTGTGTAGTGTACAATACTATAAATAGTTTTTTAAGGATTTCCGAAAATCAGCGTGATCCCTTTCGAGAGGGCTATTATTCTAATATGTTCTAGATGGTTCGATCCCGGCCTCAATGATCGGGTAATTTTCAAAGGAAGGATTTAAAGTCAACAAACCATCATCATCATCATGGGCAACAGGAATGTGGAGGCGCCCTCGGATGAGATCGATTACGTCGCGGATCACAGACCGGGGGTCCACGATTTCTACGATCTCATGAAGAGGAGGATATCCAAGATCCTCCTGGTATCAAGTCTCTACGATGCATTCACGCTCGAGGAGGACGGTCTCATCTTCGAGCAGATATCCAGGGAGTACAAAGAACTGGCCCTCCCCTTCCCCCCCCAGGTGATCAGGGTTTCCTCAGGGGCGGAAGCCCTGGATGAACTTCGCAGCAACCGCTACGATATGATCATCACCATGGCCCGGATATCCGATATCGATCCCGACGAGTTCTGCAAGATGGCCAAGGAGATAAGACCGGGGATACCGGTGGTCCTCCTCCTCAACGATGCCGGGGACCTCACACATCACAGGATCGGGATATCACCCCTGGTGTATGATCACATATTCTTCTGGAACGGTGACGCTGCGCTCCTAATGGCCATGACCAAGTTGATCGAGGATTCACAGAACGTTGACGCCGATATCAAGACCGGTCGGGTAAAGGTCATATTGGTGGTGGAGAACGATCCGCGGTACTACTCGTTCTTCCTGCCGTTGATATATACGGAGATCATGACCCAGACCCTGTCCCTCCTGACCGAGGTGATCAACGAGCATGAGAAGATGCTCAGGAAGAGGGCAAGACCGAAGATCATGCTTGCAAGGAACTACGAGGAAGCAAAAGAGGTCCTGAGAAAGTATGCGGACTGCATCCTGGGTGTGATCTCGGATGTCTCATATCCCAGGAACGGCCAGGATGAGCCAGAAGCAGGATTCCACCTGGCCCAAGAGATCGAAGAGGACCTGCCTATCCTCCTCCAATCCAGCAAACCTGAACACAGGGTGAAGGCGGAGACGATGGGGATCCCGTTCATAGACAAGGGTTCGGAGACGATAATCCAGGATGTCAAGGATTTCTTCAATGATCATCTGGGTTTTGGAGCATTCACCTTCAGGATGCCGGACGGAACAAAGGTAGCCCAGGCTTACAGCATGACGGAATTGAAAAAGCTATTGAGAGAGGTTCCGGTAGAATCTATAAATCTGGCAGGAAGGAAGAACAAGTTCTCACGATGGCTGATAGCCAGGCAGGAAACGCGGCTGGCCATGAAGCTGAGGCCAAAAAAGGTTTCTGATTTCTCCAATGACGAGGAGATCCGGGATTACCTGCTCAGTGAGATCAAGGAATCCCAGAGGATCAAGCAGCTGGGGATGATCATAGATTTCGACAAGCAGGGATTCGAGTTCGAAGGCTCCTTCACACGCCTCGGAGGCGGTTCTCTCGGAGGAAAGGGCAGAGGCATCGCATTCCTCTCATCTCTTCTTCACCAGAGTGGCATAGGAAAGGGGATCAAGGGCTGCCCCGTACTTGTGCCTGATACCCTCGTCATAGGCACTGATACCTTCGACCATTTCATACATGACAATGATATCCAGCAGAGATTGAGGGAGGGGTCGACCGACGAGGAGATAAAGGACATCTTCCTCTCCTTCGACCTGCCTGAAAATATCGTTATATCGCTTCAGGACTATCTTGACCATATCAGGGTCCCGATAGCGGTCAGATCGTCCTCATTACTGGAGGATTCTCAGAACCAACCATTTGCAGGCATATACTCCACCTACATACTCCCGAATAGCTCCGACTGCGAGGAGGAGAGGCTCCGGCAGCTGTGTCAGGCGATCAAACTGGTTTACGCATCCACCTTCTTCAAGGCTTCAAGGGCATACATCCAGACCACTGTCCATCTTCCCGAGGAGGAGAAGATGGCAATAGTCCTGCAGAAGCTGGTCGGTAGGAGGCACGGAAAACGTTTCTATCCCGAATTCTCCGGAGTGGCACAGTCACATAATTTCTATCCGATGGGGCCCCTGAAGAGGGACGAGGGTATAGTAAGCATCGCCCTTGGCCTGGGAAGCATCGTGGTCGAGGGGGGGATGGTCATGAACTTCTCACCCGAGCATCCGAAGGTCATACCCGGTTTCTCCACCCCGGAAGAGGCCTTGAAGAACTCCCAGGACCACTTCTATTCACTGGACCTCTCAAAGAGTCAAGGATACGATCTCAGGATGGGAGAGGATGTCACGCTGGTGTCGCTTCCTGTCTCGGAGGCCGAAAAGGATGGTACGCTGGACTTACTGGCGAGCACTTATGTACCGGATGATAACAGGCTACGTGACGGTGTTGCTCATCAGGGACCTAAGGTCATAACATTTGCAGGAATTCTGAATTACGAAAAAGTGCCCATCGTCGATATCATCAGGAAGATATTGTATATGGGGCAGAAGGGAATGGGGAGGCCAGTGGAAATAGAGTTTGCCGGAACCATTGACGATAACGGTACAGCAAGGTTCAGCATCGTTCAGATAAGGCCCCTGGTGACCATGAAGGAGAAAAGCCAGGTGCTCATAGCCGTAGGGGAGAGGGACGAAGCACTGATCTACACGGATAAGGCTCTGGGGAACGGTATTCTCGAGAGGATATACGATATCGTTTTCGTCGAGCCGGAGAATTTCGACAAGACCATGACGGTGGAGACAGCGTCACTCATCGAGCAGGCGAATACCAGGCTTGAGGGCAGACCTTACATCCTGATCGGACCCGGAAGATGGGGTACAAGGGACAGGTTCCTCGGGATACCTGTCTCGTGGGACCAGATATCGGGAGCCAGGGTGATGGTGGAGATATCTATTCCCGATTTCATCATAGACCCGTCCCACGGGACACATTTCTTCCACAACATCACATCGCTGGGTGTCCCGTATCTTACGGTCTCCCACAGGAACGGGGGTCACAGGATCGACTGGGACCGGTTGAGGTCAGCGACGGAGATGGACCTCAAGGGTGTCGTGAAAATGGCAAGGTACGAAGAACCCCTGACGGTGAAGGTCGATGGAAGGAGCGGTGAGGGGATCATACTCCCCTCGAACACTGTCTGATACCTCTTCCGGACCGGCGTGAATGGGACTCTCCGTTGTCATCCGCTGATCCCCTCGATCAACATCTTGTAAACCTCTCCCGGGTTCTTTCATATGTGCGATCGGTCGTTGCCGGGGCAGACGGTCCGGGATGGTTCACGGGAGAGGTCCCGAAGGCACATTCGCTCCTCTCCCTGAGATGGTATATATAATATCAACACAGGTGAAGGCCCGTGAACCCTGACATGGAAGAATATTTCGAACACCCCCTGATCAGGAAAGGGTCCATCCTGAAAAGGGAGTACCAGGTCACTATCGCATCCAGGGCCCTGAGCAAGCCGACACTGGTGGTCCTGCCCACCGGTCTGGGAAAGACCGTGGTGGCATTGATCATGATAGCCGAAAGGATCCACCAGGGTGAAGGGGCAGTGCTCATGCTGGCACCTACCAAACCCCTTGTGGAGCAGCACCATCGTTTCCTCGGAGAACATCTCGAGGGTGTTTCCGTGGGAATGCTCACCGGAGAGGTGACCCCCGCGAAAAGGAAAGAATCCTACGAAGGGGTCCAGGTGATGGTATCAACTCCCCAGGTCGTCAAGAACGACATCATATCAGGTGAGCTGGACATTTCAAGGTACAGGACCATTGTCTTCGATGAGGCCCACAGGGCCGTTGGAGATTACCCGTACGTCTTCATTGCCGAGATGTTCTTCAGGATAGATCCCCTGGGCTCCACACTCGGTCTGACAGCCTCTCCCGGTCATGATATCTCCAGGATATACCAGGTCTGCAGTGATCTGGGCATCGAGAACATCGAGGTGAGGGTGGATTCCGACCCCGATGTCAAACCCTACATCCAGGACATGGATGTCCAGATGGTCAAGGTGGAGGTTTCGCAGGGTATGAGGTCCCTCATATCCGTCCTGGAGCGAATGTTCCTGTACAGAACAAGCAAGCTGCAGAGGATGGGGGTGCTCAGGAAAGGGGCAGTCCCTTCCGTGAAGGAACTGCTGGCAGCAGGAGGCAGGGTCAGGGAGATCATCTCCAGAGGGGGACCCGACAGCGGTCCGCTATTCCAGGCGATATCCATTCAGGCTCAGGCCATGAAGGTCGCGCACGCCCTGGAGCTCGCCGAGACCCAGGGTGCCGAAGCACTCTATCAGTACATGGACCGCCTCCTCAAGGAGACATCGCGCCCGGACTGCTCGAAAGCAACAAAAAGCGTGGTATCCGATGGACTCTTCAATACCTCCCTGAACATGGCTGCAGCTCTCAGA
The DNA here is from genome assembly GCA_016928095.1 of Thermoplasmatota archaeon. Classification (GTDB taxonomy): domain Archaea; phylum Thermoplasmatota; class Penumbrarchaeia; order Penumbrarchaeales; family Penumbrarchaeaceae; genus JAFGLL01. Next base: position 36,110 of record JAFGLL010000028.1, on the reverse strand, counting down.
TTGGACAACCCTCCGAAAGTGGACGCCCTTGAGAGATATGTGAGACAGAAGCTTCGGGAGGACCCGGCCGCCAGGATAATCACTTTCACCCATTACCGGGACACCGCTTCCCTGGTCCTCGAGAGGCTGGAGAAGTATTCAGATATAGGGATCAAACCGGTCCGGTTCGTCGGACAGGCAAGCAGGGGAGAGGACCAGGGGCTTTCGCAGAAGAAGCAGAGGGAGTTGCTGGACGGGTTCAGGGATGGCATTTTCAACGTGCTGATAGCAACCTCCGTTGCGGAGGAAGGCCTCGATATACCCGGTGCCGATCTGGTCATCTTCTACGAACCCATACCCTCCGAGATCAGAACGATACAGAGGAGGGGTAGGACAGGACGTCATTCAGCGGGGAAGGTCATTGTCCTGATGTCGAGGGAGACCCGGGACATATCATATTCCTTCTCCGCCAGGGACAAGGAGATCAAGATGGAGAGGCAGCTCCTGTCGCTCAGACGGATGCTCAGCACCAGGCCGATCCCCTCCAAAAGGTCGGACATCGAGGAAAAAACACGGAACGATCAGCAGGCACCCGCCACCCTCGATGCGTTCTCGGACGAGGTCGTAAGGATATCTGAGGGTGATGGGGGTTCGATAGAGGTGGACCAGAGAGAGATGCCCTCCTCGGTCGTGGAGGAACTCATAAGGGGCGGTTTCAAGGTCAAACCCCTCCCCCTGGGAGAGGGGGATTACAGGATATCCGACAGACTGGTGGTGGAGAGGAAGACCGCCCAGGACCTCTCGGATTCACTGGTCGACGGCAGGTTGTTCGACCAGGTGACAAGGTTGAGGGAGAACTTCGAGAGGCCGATGATGGTGATCGAGGGGGACGATCCGTTCAACCGGCGAAATATCAAGAGGAACGCTCTCTTCGGAGCCCTCGCATCGATCACCGTGGATTACAACATACCGGTGATGTTCACCACCGGACCGGAAGAGACAGCGGAGTTCCTGATGGCCCTGGCAAGGCGGGAAAAGAAGGAAAAAAGACCCCACAGGTCCGGTCATGCAAAGAAGAGCGACCTCCGGGAGGTCCAGATATGCACACTCTCCGGTCTCCCCGGTATATCCAACGTGCTCGCCGGAAAACTGATATCGCATTTCGGTTCCCTTGAAAAGGTCTTCACCGCCAGCGAGAAGGAACTCACCGATGTCGAGGGTATCGGCAGCAGGAAGGCAAGGGAGATCAGAGCAGTTCTCACGGGAGATCGGAAAGAAGAATGAACCTCTCAGCTTAGGCTGAACGAATGCTGCAGGATCGACCTGCCGAGTATGAATACCACTATCTCATTGGTCCTTCCCGTGCTCCACAACCTCGTAATCTGGGTTGTCGACATTCACGTTCTTCTTATCCCACACGGGTGTTCCGGAGCGTTCCCAGTTCGGTCTCCGGGTCTCTTCCATCGGCTGTTCGCCTCTTTCCTTGATCCCCCCGGGAGCGACCATGAACGATACTTCCTCATCCGTACCGAAGCTCACGGTTCTTTCCTGATCGTTCTTGACCGGCTTGGGGGAGACCATGAACGGATTATCTTCGTCGGCCATACTATCCCCGGAAACATATAGGTCCAAAACATATTTAATCCCCACCAGACTGTTTATAAAGGCAAACCTTGACGGAGGCCCGGATCTCAAAAAAATTTAATTTGAACCCATCGAGGGTACCGGAAGGAGAGACCAGGGGTCGAACGCCACACATTCCGTCAGCAGGACGCCCATCTGCACTGAAAGGAAAACAAGATATCATCGACCATTTCTCCCGAACGTGCATGAAGGAGCGGCTCCGGTGGGTCTGTGGATCATCTGCCGGTGGTCGGGATGAGATAGTTTATTCTATCCCCAATACTATTGTCCTGTGATGAAAAGAAATTGAAGAGGGAATGTCATGGGATATCACATACTGCAAATGATATTTTATTTATGGGTCCTATTATTATTTAATTCTTATTTAATTTCGTATGCGATAATTTCATATGTAGACCGTAAAAGAGTACGAGGAAGGATCCTCCTGAACACTTTAAAATTATCGAAGATAGATCAAGCTCCAAGAAATTATTTTCCCATCAAATATTGTGATGAGGAACGTTATAAAAAGATATGGAAATTCTTCCCATGGGAAGGTGCCGGATGGCTTGTGGATAAAGGTGATGATGTGATCTTTCTTTCAGAACATAATCTGGATGTGATAGAAAAACGGTTTCCAAGAAGTAAAACCTTGATAGAATGGGAAGGAGTGCACAAATTAAGAAATGGAATGATACCCTGGATCAGATTTGTGATGGATGATAGATCCTATTATTTTACCAGTGAGACCGGATCTACCATATTCGGATCAAAAGCCAAGACCCAGAAGATCTTCAAAACCATCGGAAATGCCCATTGATAGTAAGTTATAATTGTAAGAACTTCCAGGTGACCAAAGATGGAAAGAGAGATCATCGAGAAGGGTATTACCAGAATCTAAGGAATAGGAAAAGAACTTTGGAGGCGTTCCCAAACTGGCAGGAAAGGGATTTTCGATTAATAGGAGTTAAATGAATTTTTTGTTCGTTCCTTCTACATGCTAATATTTATATATGATTAATTGTTTTTGTTTTATATGGGGAAAAACGCTTTAGTAATAATAGATATTCAAAATGATACACCAAAGAATTACAAAGAAGTAATTGACAATATAAATAAATCCATTGATTGGGCAGTTAATAATAAACTTCAGATCATTTATATAAGGCATGAAAATTTATCAGAAGGCGCGAAACTTTTTAAACACAATACAGAAGGATCTAAATTAGCTTCAGACTTAAAAATAGTATCAAAAAATATTTTTACAAAATACAAAGGAAGCGCATTAACATGTGAAGAATTTGTAAACTTTATTAATAAAAATAAAATAGATGAATTCTACATAGCCGGAGGAGACGCTACTATTTGTGTCAAATCAACTTGTTTTAATTTACGTAAATCAGATTATGAAGTTACTGTTTTATCAGATTGCATTACCAGTTGGAGTATGAAGAAAATTCCTGAAATGATAGAATACTATAAAAGTAAAGGCTGCAAAATAATTGGTTTGAATGACCTACCTAGGTAACGGAATGAACAAAAACTCTTAATTTGAAAGGTCCTTCGGACTCATTTAACTCGCGGCTATCCGGTTCGCGAAAAGAAGTTTGCTGGACTCAAATCGACCCTTCGGGTCGACTTCGCAATCCCGCGACCGTTAAATGGCTCGTTGACGCTCGATCAAAATAATCAAGAACAATGTGAGGGGGAGTTCCTAAGATATAAATAAATAACAATAAGAATATGTGGGATGCAATGTGATAGTATGCCATCAAAGAACGTAACACTAAATGTCGATAAGTATATTTATGATAAATACAGAGAATACTGCAAGAAGAAAGGATTAATTGTATCAAGGCAATTCGAGATAATGATGGAAGAGCAGTTGGGAGAGGAAAAGAAATGACGATGGATCTCACATTCATAACGAATGAAGAAGGCCAGAGTCTGCAAAAGAGATTCTCTGAATTAATTTATCATACCTTTTTCTTCGATTGTCTTGTTGGCTATTTCTACTCCAGTGGTTTTTATGCAATATATGAATCTCTTGAAGAAACCAAGAAGATCAGAATTCTATTGGGTATAAGCACTAATAAAGAAACCTATGACATGATCCAGGAATCAAAGGATACATCTCAACAAAAGTTATTATTATCACACAAAGAGACAAAGCAAGAATTATCACAGCAAGTAGTATCCGAGATGGATGGGTCAAAAGATAGCTATGAAGTGGAAGACGGTGTCCGCAAGTTCATTGAATGGCTGAAATCCGGGAAACATGAGATTCGGGTCCACCTCTATGAAAAAAATTCAATAGATGATTCTATTATAACTGACGAATTTGTCTCAGCTCTCAATCTTTTTATTAAAAGATGTCTGAATCTTCATATTAAGACTGATGAATCAAGTATATTTGAGCGGTGATTCAAATGCCCAGCTCAATAACAACCCAAATAAATCCCGATGTCTTCAAGTGGCTTAGAGAAAGCTCCGGATGGACTATTGAAGATGTGGCTAAAAGACTGAAGACCAGCGAGGATGTTGTTAATTCTATCGAATCTGGAAAAAAGGATCCAACACTTCGACAACTCAAGGAATTATCAAATGCTTATAAGCGGCCATTAGCGGCATTCTTTCTTTCTTACCCAAAACCCGAAAAACCAAGACCCAAGGATTATCGTATGCTGCCTCAAAAGAAGGATGTGTTCGATAAGAAAACCATATTGATCCTTAGAAAAGCCAGAATGCTTCAGGAGATCAGCGGAGAGCTATCCAAGAACATCTATTACGAAACGAAGCCTTCGATCAAGAAAGCAAATATAACCGATGATCCAAAATCACTGGCTGATAAGTATCGAGTAGAACTTGGATTCACCACAAAGAAACAAACAGAATTAAAAACATCCTATGAGATGTTCAATTTTCTAAGGGATAAGATGGAAGATTTGAACATACTTGTTTTCCAGGACTCGATACCAGTGGAGGATGCCAGGGGATTCGCACTCCCGGATGAGACACCAAACGTTATAGTCCTAAGCTCCAAGGACTCCATCGAGGCCAGAATATTCTCTTTGATGCATGAGTTCGCGCACATTATTCTGGGTGAGCCAGCAATAGATTTTCCAGATTACACCAATCCATATCAGAATAAGATCGAGTACTGGTGCAATCAGTTCTCTTCATCCTTCCTTTTATCTGAAGTAATGGCTAGATCCATTTTTGAAGCAAACCAAGAGAATCTAACAGATACAAAGACATTGAATAAAATATCCCGGAGATATAAAGTGAGCAAGGGAATGTTATTGTTCAATATGCTCAAATACGATTTTATCACCGAATCTGAATTTAAAAATGTGCTTGAGAGGTACATACCACAGGAACCTGAAGAGGCTGATGAGGAAGAAAAAGATGGAGAAAAGAAACAATCTGGTGGAATTCCTGCGGATGTCAAGTGCCTTTCAATGGTTGGGAATAAATTCGTTTCACTTGTGGCTAATAATTACGACCACAATCACATTACATACACGGATGCATTGAATTATCTCTCTATCAAATCAAAGATCTTCGATAAAGTGCTGGCGAAGGCGAGTAAATGACCGAGAACTGCTATATCATCGACACATCCTCATTGGTTGAATTGAACAAACACAATCCCATGGATGTGTATCAAAGCGTTTGGGAACGTATAGAGCAGTTGATCAGGAACGGCCGATTACTTGCGCCGAAGGAGGTATTTCTCGAAATAAGCCGGATTGACGACCAACTGAAGGAATGGTCTGAGAGTCGGGATAGATTTTTTGTTGAGCCTACACAGAGACAGATCGAACTTGTAAAGGATATACTCCAGAAGTATCCTTCATTGATAGAGGTTGATAGACCCTTTGATGCTGACCCGTGGGTCATTGCTCTTACAATAGAACTCACAACAAGTCCTCAGAGAACACTAATGACGATAAAAAGGATAGCGGTCACAGAAGAAAAACTTCGTGGTAACCAGATCAAGATACCATTCGTTTGTAACGCTTACAATATTGAATTCCTTGATATTATTGATATGTTTAGAGAAGAAGGCTGGAAGTTTTAAAAAAAAAAGGAACTCCCCCTAAAATAACGGAAAAGGTTATTGAAAACTACGCCAAGTCCTGATGGTTCAGGAAAATTAGGGACTTCTCCGTTCGACATTCGCCTCACTTCGACCCCGTTGCACTCTCGTTCCGTTATCCTGCGGGATAACTTCACCCGGCCGGGTAGTGAAGAAATGATTGACTGCGATCATTTCAGTTTCTTTATGAGCCAGGCCATGTTCCGACCGAGGTCCTTCATGTTCTCCATGCCCTCGATGTCCTTCTCGACATCACCCGGGTCCCTGCCGATACCCAGGTTCCAGTAGGTAGATCCCGGAACGATCATCTTCTCTATCAGGAACAGAGAGTTCATGGCATTGAAGGCGGAAAGGGCTCCCCCTCTTCTCACAGCGGTAACAGCCGCTCCGACCTTTCTTTCAAGCAGGTAATCGTTGGCCCTAGCAACACGACCAACCCGGTCTATCAGGGCCTTCATCTCCGGAGTGACATTGGAAAAGTACACGGGAGACCCGAGGATCATACCGTCCGCCTCCGCCATCTTCCCGATGATCCCGTTGACGATGTCATCTTCAATGACGCACCTGCCATCCTTGTTCAGGGCGCATCTCCCGCATGCGGTGCATCCCCTGACCCTGTGACCCGCCATCTGGATGAGCTCGGTCTCGATCCCTTCCTTATCTAGCTCTTCAAAGACCTTTCGGATCATTGAGGCCGTATTCCCATCTCTTCTCGAACTCCCGTTGATACCGATAACCTTCATGCAGGGTCCACTCCATCCAGCATTCGAATGGATATCGGGTATTAAAAAAAATCGGAGCCATTCGATGGAATGCACACTCACGGATGGGAGAATTCCAGGGAGAGAGAATTGACACAGTATCTGAGAGAGGTGGGGGCGGGCCCGTCATCGAACACGTGGCCGAGGTGCCCCCCGCACCTGGCGCACAAGATCTCGGTCCTGACCACACCGAGCGAAGACTCCTTCCTTGTGTGTATGTTCTCCATCTTCACGGCCTGAAAGAAACTGGGCCATCCGGAACCTGAATCGAACTTGGACTCCGACGAGAACAGCTCGAGACCACACCCGGCACAATGATAGGTACCCTTCTCCTTGTTCTTGAGTAGCTCTCCCGTAAACGGTCTCTCCGTTCCTTTCTCCCTGAGGACATGGAACCTGTCGGGAGAGAGCCTTGACCTCCATTCTTCTTCGGATAGCGCTGGTTCTTTAACGGACATGTGTCCCGTCATGTGACGGGATCGGATATACATTTACCCTATTCTCTCGATCGGTTCCCTGAAACTTGTGGATGAGGTGTCTTGATAAGGCCCCTCAATATCTTAAAATAGCATATTACCCCATTATCGGTGGATCGTATGGAAGGTTTCTGGAAGAAGGTCCTGATAGCAGCATTGTTTGTGATGATCACCTTTTTTCTCGCCGTCGTGGACATGCGGTTCGATGTCAAATATCTCTCCAAGGTCTTTCTTACCCTGGTATCCATAACCTTGCTCTACCTTGTCCTCAAGCTGCTGGTGGAGGAGTTCCTGGTCGGAAGACTGAGGGATTACAGGACCCGCTATACGGTCAAGAAGACCACATCTATTCTTTTTCTCCTCCTTGCGTCAGTGTTCATCATCGGTATCTGGATCGAGAACACGCAGGCCATCCTTGTTGCCTATGGTCTGATCGCAGCGGGGATCGCGATATCCCTTCAGGACCTCTTCAAGGGTTTCACGGGCGGGATCCTCATACTTGTCAGTAATCTGTACCGTGTTGGTGACCGGATCGAGATCGGCGGGACCTACGGGGATGTGATGGACATCGGGATACTTTATACGACACTTATGGAGACAAGGGGGTGGGTGCTGGGGGACCAGGCATCGGGTCGGATCATCTCGCTTCCCAACTCCAACGTGCTCACCAACGCTGTGAAGAACTACACCAAGGACCATAGCTTTCTCTGGGAAGAGATAACGATACCCGTCACCTTCGATAGCAACTGGGAGCCCCTGATCGAACCCATACTCCTCGCTGTGAGGGAATACACCTCCGACCTCACCAAACAGGCATCCAAGGAGATCATCGAGATCGGGGAGAAATATTACCTGCCCAGGAGGGACGTGGAACCGGCTGTCTATGTGACCTTCGATCAGAGTTTCATCAAGATCAGTGTGAGGTATGTAACGGAGGCAAAGATGAGAAGGTTCCATGCCGATGCACTTCACCGCCTTATCCTGAAAGAAGCCGCAAAGCACAAGGATGTGAAGATCGCCCAGTCCCAGCTTGAATCCTGGAAGTATGGCGAGGGCCCGACTTGAACCGATGAACTCATTGGAGCGGTCATTTTAAATCCTTGGCTCCCCCATCAATATGAAACCAGCTGGTATCAATCCAGGGAGAAGCAATATGAACAGGACCTCAACCGTGATCATCATGGTGTTCTTGCTGTTTGGGTCTTCCTGTACTCCTCCTCTATATAGAGGCTCTGATGGGAACCGGGGGAATGGCCGTCCTTCAAGCAGAGATCTGGCCGGGGGAGTGATATTGATAGACAGTGATCAGAGGTTCGCTGAAACGGCCTCGGTCAACGGTTGGCCGGGATCGGGTTCCGAAGATGATCCGTTCATCATCGAGGACCTGGTCATCGATGGAAATGGAAATCACTACGGATTGGTCATCAGGGATACCTCGTCGAAGTTCATGGTCCAAAACTGCACGATATTCAATGTTACCGGTCCAGCTCCCCCCTACGGAGGATCGGGAATATATCTTCTGAACACGACCGGGAATGTGACCGGGAATTCCATTTTCAACTGCAGCGTTGGGATAAACCTGGAGGCTTCCAGCGGGACCTTGATAGACAACAATGAATGCAGCAACGTGAACAAAGGGATTATTGTATCAGAGGTTACAGGTTCGATCATCTCCGGCAATTCGGTCACGAGATGCGAACTCGGGATCCGGGCGAGTTCATCGCACAACCTCACGATCAAAGATAATGTGATCGATATAGCGGACCAGATCGCGGTATGGTTGTATACAACCACGGATTCCGTTATGAAGAACAACTCGATAAAGAACAGCGATTTCGGACTGCTTGTGGATGGTTCATCATCACTCCTTATCCAAAGGAACCGTTTCAGGAACCAGGATGATCACCATATCCGAATAGATTCATCCTGTCATATCCTCGTTCGTGATAATGAGGCAAGGGATTACGGTGACGGTCTGCACCTTGCGGGGGGCTCGAATAATATTACCGCTATCAATAACACTCTGATCGACAACGGTGAATACGGGATCTATATCGGTTCGGGTTGCTACGATAACCGTTTCCACGATAATTCGATGATAGGATGCTCTTTCTATATCGAGCCCGTGATGGAGATCGTAAGACGGCAGGAGATCTCCCCGAACAATACGGTGAACGGAGGCAGCGTCCGCCACCACCATGATGAGGTCGAACTTGTGATAAACAGGTCCATTGATGCGGGCCAGATAATCTTGGGTGCCATCGATCATGCCCAGATAAGCCAATGCGATCTGAGCGATGGGACAGTGGGGATAGAGGCAGTGGAGTGTCGGTCGCTCAGGATAACAGGGTGCAGTCTCTCCGGTAATTTCTACTACGGTCTGTTCGGTATGGGTAACCAGATCGTGATCTCTGAATTTTCGGAGATATCCCGGAACCTCGAAGGGATATTCCTTACCGAGATCAATTCGCAGTTCATTTTGAACGGCTGTGATGTGATCGAAAATGAGGTGGGGGTCCATATCATCGGTCCCACATGGCAGAACAGATACATGGAAAACCATATTGAAGGAAATATCATCGGAATGAAGATCGAGAGAGGTTGGCGCGGCCCACCAGAGTATAATGACGATATGAGTTACAACGTTTTCAAGGACAACCTGGATACTGGCCTATATCTGGACACCTCGTTCATCGATGTTCGTTTCAACGAATTCGTTAACGGTCCCGTCGGGATCCTATCGAGAGGAAGCGATAATGAGATGATCGAGGACAATACGTTTCGGGGGTGCGGCATAGGCATCGATACCAATTCAGAGGACCTCTTCATGGGAGGCAATACTTTTTCGAACTGCACGACCGGGATACGGATGCTCGAGGTCCGCTCCGGCAATTCGGAGGTTCGGGGTAACCGTCTCAGTTGCATGAAGGAATACGGTCTTTTCATGGTTTCTTCGGAAGGCCTTGATATCTCTAGTAATAAAGTAACGGATTGCGGTCTATATGGCATGGAGTTCTACGGATGCGGCAATATCAGGCTGGAAATGAACTCTCTTCTCAACTGCTCGTTCCATATCAGCGGAGATACAGTTGACCAGTTCAGAGGTATAAGCATCTGCGAGAACAACACTGTTGATCTCCGACCCGTATACATGAAAGTCTCCGGTCACGATATGGATATCGATGCGGCTCATTTCGGCCAGGTCATTATAGTTGGTGCCGGGTCCATCGAGACTGGCAACATGGTGTCGGACAGCATCACGAATTCGATGTTGATCGCCTTCTGCACCGATGTGAAGGTATCGAATTGCACATTCAGGGACCAGTACAACGCTCTCGAACTCTTCGAATGCTCCGGTGTGATCATCGATGATATCCAAATCATGAACGTCAGCTGCGGCATCAAAGGACTTTCAACAGACCATATGCTGATCGAAGAAGTATCGTTCGATCACATAGATGATATCGCCATAGATCTGAGAGATGCATCCCTTGTGGATATCACTGACTGTTCTTTCAGGGAGGGTAATGGAACAGGGGTCATCCTTCATGGCTGTCTGGATGTGGATATCCGAAGGGACCTGTTCTTCCATCTGGGTGAAGGTGTCCATATCACCGGTTCCACGAGAGGGACCCATGTTTCCGGTAATCTGATCATGAACAGTTCGGGTTTCGGTTTGAGGAACGATAAGGGTTGTCGCTACAACAAGGTGGATCGCAACTGTTTCAACTTCAATAACGGCACTAACTTCAATGACGATCATGAGCCTCAGGTCCAGAACAGCGACTCCTCCACGGAGTTCGATCATAATCACTGGAACACATGGGAACAGAACTCGGATGACATCGATGAGGATGGCATCCTAGATGATCCATACTGGGTGGGTCCCGGAATATACGATCACGACGCGTATCCTCTCAGGTATCCCCCTGAAGCAATATTGCCTCCCCCGCGTGATCCTTTCGCCAACATTATACGGACCGATGGCAACTGGACCTTTGTGTTCTCATTCGGAATGGATGAAGGTCTGAAAGCTGCCCCCGATCTTTTTACCGGAATTGAGGCGTCATCGAATGGAAAGACCAGCACGTTCAGAATCGATTTCGAGGGAAATGGGACATACTACCTTTACCCTGGTTTCCATTTCAACGGGTCGGACATCGAATTCCGACTCCATACGGAGAGCCTGGCAGGGATTAGCAGGACAGTGACTTATGTTTTTCCCGAATTGCAGATCCCTCCCTTTGTCAGAATGGTCCTCCCGACCAAAGGGTCCGTTCTCAATAGCTCCATTGTTCGGATCGGGTGGGAAGCGCATTCCAATGTTGGCGGCGGACTCCTCGAGCTCTTCATTGATCATAATGGTCTTGAAAGAACGAGCATCGATCCTTCCCGAATCAACGGTAACCTGACCATGGATGCGGTCGAGGGAATGAATACGGTCTCCGTGATAGCGACCGACCACTTCGGGAATACCGCGGAGGATACCGTGAAGTTCCTGGTCGATACTCTCCCGCCTTCATTCTTCGTTGAAGGCGGTGGCCTGACGAGGAACCCCGTTCTTATCCAGTGGGGATTCGATAATCACGAGAACGGGACTCTGAGGATGTACTGGAGATCGATAGGGCAGGAATGGACCGGAATCGATCCCTTTGATGGATCACTGCAGCTGACGCTCCCCGATGGCGGTCAGATAGTTGAACTCATGGCAAGGGACCTTGCAGGCAATGTGTTCACCTCAAGGGTGGAACTTACCATCGATAACGACCCTCCCGGGGTCCTGTCCTGGGGCCCGGCAGAATGGGAGCCGAACGATCCCATCTTCGTGATCTTCTCCGAGCCGATGGACCAAGATTCCATTTTTGTGTCGATACCTGGTATGGATATGGAGATCGATCTGGTGGACGATGACGAATTACATATAATTCCCCTGATGGTACTCGACCGCGGGATGAGGTTCAATGTCACGTTGGGGGGTTCGGACCTAGCAGGTAACGAGATGGAGACCTTCGGGTTCGTTTTCTCAACGGGAGAGAACATACCCGGCCCGATGAAGGGAGACCTGATGGTCCATGTCATGGACCAAGGCAACGATCCGATCCCTGGTGCAAAGGTCACACTGTTCCCGCTGAACGAACAGTATGTCGATATGGCAGGTACCGGGGTATCCATATACGACCTGGACCCCGGAGAATATGAGATGATGGTCGAGGCTGAGGGATACATTCCAAGGGTGATAACCGTCACGATCAACGCCGGCAAAACAACATCGGAGGTGGTTATCCTCTCGAAAGAGAAGGATGATCAAAAAGAGAATGGAACATATTTCATCCTCGCAGCCGCATTCATCATCGTCGTGACAGCCCTTGTGGTGTTGATACTGTTGATGAAAAGGGACCCCGACCTTTCCGAGGAATGAGTGCTCTTCACGATATGATCGCTAAAAGGTACTTTTTTATATAAAAACCCGGTTTCAAGTCCAACCCCCGGCCATATTGGCGGGAATGGCAAGCCATGTGCGTATCCCCAAAATACGTACTGGAGCTCTCTCCAAGGCGAGGGTTTTGACCAAGGAGGAACACAAATGGACATCGAGCGATTAATGGACTGGGTCATTGCGAAGAATCCTGGTGAAAAGGAATATCATCAGGCCGTCAAAGAGGTAGTGGAGTCCGTTCAACCGGTTCTCAAAAAGCATCCCGAGTACGAGAGGTTCAAGATACTTGAGAGAATGGTCGAACCGGAAAGGCAGATCATGTTCAGGGTTCCCTGGATGGACGATAGTGGGGATATACAGGTTAACAGAGGTTTCAGGATCGAGTTCAACTCGGCCATCGGCCCTTACAAAGGAGGGCTCAGGTTCCATCCTTCGGTCTACATTGGTATCATAAAGTTCCTGGGATTTGAACAGATCTTCAAGAACTCCCTTACCGGATTACCCATCGGTGGCGGCAAGGGCGGGTCGGATTTCGATCCGAAAGGAAAGTCGGACATGGAGGTCATGAGGTTCTGTCAGAGCTTCATGTCCGAACTCTTCAGGCATATTGGTCCATTGACCGATGTTCCCGCAGGTGATATCGGTGTCGGAGGAAGGGAGATCGGATATCTTTACGGGCAGTACAAGAAGCTCGTGAACAGGTTCGAGTCCGTTCTGACCGGGAAGGGGATCAACTGGGGAGGATCACTTGCAAGAACAGAGGCTACCGGCTACGGTGCGACCTATTTCACGGAGGAAATGCTCAAGACCAGGAAAGACTCCTTTAAGGGTAAGACCGTGACCATTTCCGGATCGGGGAACGTCGCCCAGTATGCAGCTCAGAAGGTTTACCAGCTTGGGGGCAAGGTTGTGACCCTATCCGATTCCTCGGGTTATATTTACGACCCTGACGGTATCGCGGGTGATAAGTGGAAATTCGTCCTGGAGCTCAAGAACATGAGGAGGGGGAGGATCTCCGAATACGCCGACAAGTTCGGTGTCGAGTACGTGGCAGGCAAGAGACCATGGGGGACGCCCTGCGATGTCGCATTGCCATGTGCCACTCAGAACGAGATAAACCTCGATGAGGCAAAAACCCTGGTGAACAACGGGTGCATTGCCGTTTCAGAGGGTGCCAACATGCCCACGCTTCCCGAGGCGGTCGACCACTTCATCGAGAACGGGGTCCTCTTCGGACCGGCAAAAGCTGCAAACGCGGGGGGAGTGGCAACATCCGGCCTGGAGATGGCACAGAACCATGTGGGGATCGCCTGGACGTTCGAGAAGGTCGACCAGGAGCTGCACCAGATCATGGTGAACATCCACAAGAATTCCTGGGACGCTGCAGAGAAATACGGACACAAGGGGAATCTAGTTATCGGAGCCAACATTGCCGGTTTCCTGAAGGTGGCCGATTCCATGATAGACCATGGTATCGTCTGAGCTTCACTTGGACCCGTGCTTTGATCTCATTTCGGCGTGAGCAGGTCACACCTTACCCATACAGCAAGCCGCCGTGACGGGTAAGATACACTGAAGGGAAGGCCCAGAGAGCGGGTCTGATACCAGCTTCAAAAAATATTTATCCTCCCTCCTCTCTCCTTTTGGCCATGAGGATTGGGGACGTTGGTGCCGTCTCCCATATAGGGGACCTGTTGGCATTCTCGCTGGCCGTTGTGATCGTGCTTTCCCTTACATACGGCATCGGAATGATGGAAAATGACCCTGCGGGAGAAACGGTCGATTGGGTTCATGTTCTGAGCTCGATCCGGACCTGGAAAGGATTCGATCCCGACGGGGACGGCATCCTCGAGACGTGTACAACGTTTTCGACGGAGGACATCCAGAGTACCTCATTCCCACTTGAAGGGAGGGTCCTGGTAACGTTCAGGTCCGAGACCTTCCTTATAGGTTTTCATTTCGTTGACGGGGAGTTTGAACGTTCTAAAGGAGCTCCTCAACACGATTCGATGGTCCACGGGTGCACGGTCCTCGTCGAAGATGGGACAATACTGATCCCCTGTCTGATGGAAGTGTCCTTACAAGGGGGGCCATGAGCATGAGGTCCGGGGACATCTGCGGTATGGAGACCGCGACCTCAATGTTACTGCTCATCATCTCCGCAGGGATGATATTCGGGATGCTTTCCTTCCTTGAAAAGGGTGAGGGGAACGATGCATCCCTTGCAGACCTGAGGAGTTACCAGGTGAGCGTCCTTGGTTCATCCGTGATCACCTGTTATCAGTTTGCCGATGAGGACCTGGATATCTCCAAAGGGATCATCATGGTCTATGACGGCAGCCTGGTCCAGACATACAGTGGACCGCCAGAGAGGAACCTGGCCGATCTGTCGAAGGTGATGGCCGCCACGCCGGACGGTCTGACCTCGATACTCATCGTCCACCCTGAAAAAAAAAGCGTGGACCCGCCCCGGGGCGAGTTCATGAGTTGGTCCTACAAGGACGGTAACGGTGTCTGTTTTCTTCTCCATCTGTCGATGCATATCGGTTCACTGGATACGGGGGGCCTGTTGGATTGAGGAACCACGGGATCAAGGATGATGTCAACGGAAGGGAAGCTTTCGCCTATCTTGCGATCTCGCTCATGGTCCTCACGACCTTTTACGTTTCCTTCCAGGTGTCGATAGAGAGGGAATGGGAGAGAGGATTGAGGGATGGTTCGATCATTTCCGATATGTCAATGAGACTGGAGGAGTTCAAGTCCTCCATATCCCGTGAGCTCGTGTCCCTTCATGATGAGGTGATGACATCTGCGGAGGTGGAACTGCTCGAGGATGGGGGCGGGACAAGATTGGACGGAGATGTGGAGGGCAGGCTGACGGACATCCTTGCAAGTGATATCCGAGAACTGACGGGATCTCTATCGGGGGATGATCCGTCACTCATAATGAATGTCATGAACTGGTCGGTGGACTCCAGACCGATCCAGGGGGGTGTGGACCTCCCTGTTCCGGGGACGCGCTACGATAGGAACGTATCCGGGCTCTCCGACACCTGTCCCGGATCGGAGGTCTTCGGCGTCAACACGACCATCCATCTGAGCCTGGAACTGACAGATGAGGATAGCTCGATGCGGATCCTGGACGAGATGGATATCGAGGTCAGCAGACTCTCCCTGACGGGTTTTCTCAACAGCCGGACGGGAAGACTTCAGGAAGCCGTGGAATGCGGTGAGCTGTCATCGCTCGTCGAATACATGATCGGGTCCCTGGCACAGATGAAATGCCTGATGGGATACGGGAGGGAGCCGGGGGCCGGCGAGATAGTCCCTGTTACCCTCCTTACGGAGAAAGAGCTCGTTTCGGTCATGGACCTTGCCTTCTCTCTGCTCGCACGATCGTACCTGAGGTCCAGAGATGATCATTTCATGGATGATGTCGGAACATCGCTGGCATCCGCTCCCGGAGCCATCGGGAAGGCGATGCTCACGGAAGTCCTTGAGAATTCCACCAGCCACATCGATCCGGGCATGGTGGTGCTACTCGGAGAGGGTATCTTCCATCAGGATAACCCGCCCTCCCTTCAGACCATGTTCAGACCCTTCTTCTATTCGATAGTGGACCTCCTTGTGAACAGGATGGTCTCATACATCGGACTGGAGGATGATCTCTATCTGGGTCTTGGGGGATTGAAGACCATCATGGAACTTGGGGTCGAGGCGGCGGATTCCCTCTCGAGCTCGATCCTGGGGATCGATATCATCGATGCCAGCAGAGAGACAGCCGAAGGTATGCTGAAGTCCTTGTTGGAGAGAAGCCCCCTGATGGACCCGGAGGATGACCTCCTCATGGTCAGGGAGAAGCCCGGAGCATCATGGAACGGGGGCCCGATCGCCACCTACCCCTTGATAGATATCCCTGATATGGAAAGGTCCTTCGAGATAGGGTTGTCGGACGGCGGACCCGGTAACACATATTATCGTTCCATGAACGGTAGCGTACATTCGATGGCAGAATACTTCGATCCATCCGAGGAATTCGTTGGTATGATGTGCAATGTCTACAGGGTGACCGCCTCCTTTGATCTCGACCCCATGGAACCCCCGTTCAGGTCACGAGACCTGGTTGCGGATAAGGATTTCATCTCGGCCCTTGCCTACTTCCTGGGAACGGACGAAAGTGATACAGGTTCCTTGTCCGAGAACGAGTTCCGTGAGAAGGGCAGGTATGCCATCAAAAAGGTGATAGACGATCTCTTCGGCAGTACGACATCTCGAGCCAACGAAAGATGGTTGGAACTGTGGAAGGGATGGAGCCTTGATGATCTGCCGTCTATGGAAAAAGGCATCCCCACGCTTGGGTCCATGATAGATATCGACCTGTGGCCTCTTCTGGAACTGGCGGAGGATTTCGCATCCGCCCTTGTTGAGGAGTTCAATGCAGTGAGCCTGTTCGAGACCCTGTTCGAGGTCGAGAAGGGCTATTCTGCACTCATCGCCGATTGGCTCTTTATTAATTATGACATCTGGGCCGACAGGACCGGCCAGATGCAAAGCTGCGAGGAGAACCGGACCTCGATCATCTTCGAAAACACTGCCGTGTATATCACAGACATTGAGAGGACCGGGGAGGAGGTCATCTATGGGGGGAACAACGTGGAATCGGGAAAGGACAATACGGATGTTCTCCACCAGTATCCCGAACTCGCGAAATGGATCGGCCTCGGACTGTGTATCGATATCCCCATGGACCCCGAACTGGACAGGCTCTGGTCCGCTTCCGTTTCATCGTCCTACCTGGAGATGTCGGAAAGGGAGTTGGGGGATGGAAGCGGTACGAACGAGGAGGGATGGATAAGGAGAGAACTGGTCCAGCCTCCCACGAGGGGGTTCGAGTTGACCTTCTCCTCGTACAACGGGGACAGCCTGAGCGTCATGGAGGAGGTGGAGGAACTGGTCAAGAGAGGATTGGACACCATCGGCAGCTCGTTCGACCGGGGCCTTCATCTTGCCGGGAGCAGGTTCTTCCTGCCTCCCCTCCCGGTGGACGATCGCATCGAGGTCTCAGGTATAGGCCTCATTCCAGGGGGACCCGAGGACCTTTACACGGACCTCAGGGTCCACAGGAGGGAAGCATACCAGACCGTGCTGAGATCTATCTCGGGAGAATATAACACGGACCCCATGAACAGCTCCGCACCTTATACCACCGGTTATCAGGTTGACCTGAAGGGGACCTACGACATCGAACTCCTTCTGATGGGGGAGGACATGGAGGTTAAGGGTGCATCCAAATTGAGCTTCCCTGTATCCGTTCAGGTCAATTTCGAGGTAGGTTCCTACTGGCCGATGCTCGGGGTCGAATACGAGCTGACAGGTAATTTCCAGGAATATCTCGTGGACCGGGTCCTCGAGGCAAAGGACGCTCTGAAGGCCGAATTGAACTGTCTTGTCCAGGACCTCCTCGGGGGTTCCATGTCCTCATTGAGGGAGGTCCCTCCGATCATCCTCGATATAGTACGAGGGGGCGATCTCGATCTTGCGGAGATCGCCCGGGTCGTTTCCAACGTTACGATGGACCTCTCCTCCACACTGAGGGAGACCGTCAAGGAGCTGATACGCCAACTCATCGATATGGGTATAAGCGGGATATTGAACGCCACATGCGGGATACTCGGGATCGACCGGATAGATCTCAAGCTGGATGCGGGCTCGTTCAAGGTCGCAGCGCATACTGAAAGAAAGGCACTTACGGGGGCGGATGGTAACATCCTCAACATCACCTTCGACATCCCGTCGATAGGTATGCACTGCATCATGTCCTTCAACAGGGTCGAGGGGGGCAAGTTCGACTTCAGCGGCACGGTCACGTTCGATATGGGTCCTCTTTACCTCAGGCTCGAACTTGACCCGTTCATGTTGAGGGCGCCCCACATGGTATCCATCGAGGTCAGGTACGAAGCGAGCCCGGGAAATGTCATCATGGCCTCGTTCGAATGCCCGGCGCTTGAAGAGTACAGGTCGTATCAGGTATCGCTTGGAGATACCCTTGGGATGGAGCCATTCATACCGATACCGCCTCTTGGGGTGCAGGCCGTGATAGATGCGGGGTTCAGGCTGAACTACAGGATGCCCGAGGAACTCGGACCGCACATCAACGAGGTGGAGGTCCGAAGGGGCAACATCTCACGCATAGAGATATTCGATCCGAGAGGATATCCGATCTACAGCTCCACACTGTCTCTGGAGACCATGAAAGGTGTGCTCATCGGAACCTGGCGGCTGGAACCCGAGAGCGGAAGATTCATTCTGATCGGTATCAACGCCACCAGCCTCTGGAGGTGGGTGGGTAGCATCCCTGACGATGGTTGGGTCAGGATCGTCCTCAGGTCCCCTTCGGGTCTGGTCTGGGATGACCTCGAGGCGGACCTGACAGTGCCCGGTTGGCTCTCCAGGGATGCGGACGGTTATGGCGTCTGGAGGCACACCATGGGGACCCCTGGATATCAGAACGGAGGAGCCCTTCCCACGGATATCAGGTCCCTTCTGGTATCCATCGCATTAACCTCCCTGAAGGAGGCATGGACCGAGGCATACCGCGCCTACGGCCTGACCTTCGATGTGATTGTCCCTTTCATAGAGAGGTCCATAGACCTGTTCATGGAGAGGTTCTTGTCCGTCGTGCGGGAGCTGGTGATCGACGTCAGGCTGTTCCTGTCCGTTGAGATAGAGGACGCGTCAGGTACAGCGGGAGGAGGCCTGGAGCTGTCCTTCCAGGCGGACGGGGAGGCAGTTGCCTCCTTCCTGGGGTGGCTGTACGAGAACATCAAGATATTCATCGGGAACCTGGCTGACCCCAGGAATTCCGGCGATTACCGGTCCTTCCCCCTTGAGATACTGAGCCGATGCTATATCGGGCTCGATATATTCATGGAGGTGGAAATGCCAGGACCGGTCGCAAAGATGGCACCGGAAGGGGTGGACCTTCCCGATTCCTTCGTTCTGGCGATCATGGGCAAGGTGAACCTGGCATTCCCGATGAAACTACTTGGAAGGGATGTTGGCGGTACGATCATCTCCCTGGGGGTCTATGTAAAAGATGCCCCGGATGCCATCGTCTCACTTTTCTACGACATAGGAAATATTGGTATGACCCAGGACCTTTATCTTTTAAGAGCGACCATCTGGGAAGCGTCCACAGAACACCCATGATCAGCGATAAAGATAATTATACCTAAGGCCGCTCCCGGGCGGATGTTAACTTGTGATCTTGAAGAGATGGGCTGGGACGCCCATTTCGATGAGGCATTCAGGGCTCTTGACCTTGAAGGGGTCGATGGATCAGATGTTGGAAGGGTATCCTTCCTCGATGGCCCCCATTATACAGTCATTACAGGACATGGGGAGGTCAGGACAAGGGCTTCCTCCAAGGTCCTGGAACTTGAGTCCCCGGCCGTAGGTGATTGGGTGGTCGTCAAGATTACAGAGACAGCCAACATGATCATCAAGGTCCTTCGGAGAAAGGGATGCATATCACGGAAGGTCCCGGGAAGGAAGCTGAATGAGCAGGTCATTGCGGCCAATATCGATATCGTGTTCATCGTGATGGGGCTCGATGATGACTTCAACCCAAGGAGGCTGGAAAGGTACCTCGTAATGGTATCCGCTTCCGGGTCCCGGCCGGTCGTACTTCTGAACAAATCCGATGCTGTCGAAGGCACCGAGGCCAAATTCCAGCAGGTCCTTGATCTATCCATTGGGGCGGATGTACACGCTATCAGCGCCCTTAAAGGGACCGGCCTGACGGTAATGGACACATATCTGAAGAGGGGGGTCACGGCTGCCCTCGTCGGTTCCTCGGGTGTAGGTAAATCCACCCTGATCAACCGCCTTCTGGGAGAGGAGAGACTGAGGACTGGTGAAGTCAGGAAGCCCGGAGGAAAAGGGAGGCATGTGACGACCTCAAGGGAACTCATTGTCCTTCCGGGGGGCGGTGTGCTGATAGACAATCCCGGCATCAGGGAGCTTCAGCTGTGGGGGGACAAGAACGACCTTGATGATGCGTTCAGGGATATCCATGACCTTTCGATCGATTGCAGGTTCAGGGATTGCCAGCATCTGTCGGAACCGGGTTGTGCGGTCAGGCACGCCCTCGAGACCGGCGAGCTTGATAGCTTAAGATATGATAATTACGTGAAGATGAGAAAGGAACTGCACCATCTGGCGATAAGGAGCGAAAAAGGAGCCCGGGGGGAGGAGAAAGCAAGATGGAAGCCCCTCATGAAGAACATGAAATATTATCAACGCTACAAGAGGGATCGGTAATGGGTCCGGATCGAACACCAGCCCGTTCCTTGACGGATACTGGACCTTGGTAATGGTCAGATAGTGATATGGAGAATTCCGCTTTGGTTCGCAGGATATGGTAGATCCGGGAGAATCGAAGGCGCTTCGATCAAAAATGTATCGATCCTTTAATAATTAGGGTAAATTATATATTCAAACAATGATATCTTCCCATTGGTTCTGCCTAGACCCGGAGGCAAAATTATGGATGATAAAATGTATCGAATAAAGATAAAAGGAGAAGATTTGGTTGTTGAGTTGGCAGGAGACCATAAATTTGTCAAGAAGGCCTTCAAGGAGATCAGAAGGATACTTGACAAGAACCTGAGGGTCCCGAGAAGTCTGGCTGACAAGAAGATCGCCAAGAGACGGAAGAAACCCGGCCGAAAGAAGAAGCCCGGTCCGAAACCCAAGAGGAAGGTGAAACCCAAGAAGATACCAAGGAAGGACAGGGTCGAAATGAAGGGGATGACCCTTGAGGAGATCTTCAAGCTGAAGGCTCCCAAGAGGGAGAACCAGAGGGTCCTCCTGCTGGGGTATTATATGAACAAGGTGGAAAGGAACAGGGAGTTCAGGGCAATGGACCTCCCCCCCTTGTACAAGAAATTGAAGATCAAGATCCCCAAGAACTTGAGCTACTTCCTGAGGAAGATGTCCGAGGACGGGAAAGGATTGTTGGCCCACGGAAGGAAGCAGGGAAGGTACAAGATAACGAAGAAAGGCATCGATTTCATTTACAACAAGATACCGGATGCAAAGTGAACCAGAGCAATCCTGCTATCGACCTGATCGTTATCTGACAATGCGGAACGGGAGGGACCGTCCCCCCGCAGGAGGGAAAGAGGTTCTTCCCGTTCCAGCCATCCATCCTCGAACGGAACCACACTTACAACCGTGCAACTTGCAGTATCAGACCTTGAAATGGTCCAGGGCCTCCTGCTCTGCAAAATGCAGGTTTCCGGGGATCATCAAACAATGAGGGGGAGCTCCCATATCGACCCCTTTGAGCTTTCCAATTTCACCGTATATGACCTTCCAGTCCTTCCTGCCCGCTCTCAGCACTGCAACGGCCATGGTCGCTTCTCCTATCATCCCACCTCTCCTCTTCAACTCCATCCTGAGAAGGACCCCGCACCCCTCCGATGCGGTCATGTACCGGGACCTGTCAGCCTGTATGTCCAGGAGAACAAGGGTATGGAGCCCCCTTTCCATGTTCTCCATGACGATATCCAGCGGTGAGGTGGGAAGAAAATCTCCCTCGGGAAACGGGAGCGTTGTCGTTCTTCCGAACTTGTAATGCTGGAGACCAGCAAGGCCCGCAGCCGCGTGGAAAATGGAGGCGGAGTGGACGATCTCGACCTCGATCCCTCTGCCGATGGCATCGAATCGAAGTTCCTGGTGCGTTGTGGCGGTCAGAGGATCACCTGCCGTGAGCAGACATACCCTATCGCTCTCATCGAACGCCCCGATCACCAACTCCTCCTCCTCGACCTCCCTGCGGTCAAGGAGGATGATCCGTTTTCCCACGATCTCCTCCAGCCTGCCGAGCGATCCCTCTTCCAGCATGGAAGTGAAGAACTCCGCGAAGATCGCATCCGCCTCCCTCATCCGGTCCAGACCCTGGAGGGTGACCGACCTCTCGTTGGAGATCCCCAGGCCTATGAGCGTCAACCTCTTCATGGAGGCCCTAGGCAGGTGCCCGATATTAAATTATGCTCATCTCCGAAAGCTTCTCGGGAAGATAGGTATCCGTAACGAAGTCCAATCCGTACTTGGCCAGCGCCTGCTGCTCCGATTTCTTCTTCAGTTTCAGCTGGAGCTTTATCTCCTCCTTCCATCTATCGGAGGTGAACCTGGGATCGGTAAGCTCCGACTTGAGGGCATTGATGTCGTTATCGGAAAGGCCATCGCTTGGGAGGTCGTAGTTCACGATATCCGACGGTGTTATCCCCAGATACTGGGCCGAAGGCGTGGCCAGATACTCGGATATGTGCGCCGTCTTGATGGCCCCGTAGGCCACGGATGCATATATCCGATAGGACCAGGGGTCGCCATCCGTAAAGAGCACCACTGGTAGCTTTGAGAACCCGTGAAGACGTTTTATGAACCTTCTCGTGGACCTTGCCGGCTGTCCCTTGAGGTGGACCAGAAGGGCCTTGTGGCTCTCGTCAAACCCGTTCTCCACCAGCCTGTCGAACATACCGCCGGTCTCGATGGCGATTATCAACTTGGCGTTGATGCTCTTGAACTTCACCTTCTCCTCCTCGACGTTGTAGGGGATGCCGTAACCCGAATCGCCAACATCATCCTTGCAGTTGATCTTCTTGATCTCGCCTTTCCTGTTCTTTTCCATCAATGTGAGGTCCCCTATCACACGTGCACCGTCCTCCTCGGGTCTGAGCTTGAAATCCTCCCTCAGAGAGGTTGTGATGATCTCCAGGTCCTCCGCCAGCCGGTTCGATTCGTCCTGTGTAGGGAATTTGGCCTTGCCCCACCCCTCGGATATGTAGTACATCTCCCTCAGGGTGGACGATTTTCCCGATCTTATCATGTCCCCTATGAATTCGATCGTATAGAGAGAGCGCAGGATACTTGTAGCGCCTCCAAGGTCCTTGGCGGACCTGGTGACCATGTCATCCCCGTATTTCCATACCTTGTGGTGTTTGGAAAGGACGATGTTGTTCTTGGTCCTGGAGGAGACCTCCAGATATGGTATATGCCCTTCCTTCATCTGATCATAGATCATTCCGGCTATGTTCCACAACCGGTCCTTTGCGATCTTGTTCCCCTTGGTGACCTCTATCTGTGTCAATTGACCACCTCTCACATCGGGTCCGCTCCGATGACCTCGCCGGTAAGCTTGGAGTAATAGACCTCCACCTCCTCGTATTCATCCTTGTCAAGCCCCACGAGGGTGAACCCAAGGTGCAGGGACCTTGCAGGAAGCAGCGGTCCGACATCCCATTCGATCACACCCTGCTTGATGATGTACTTTTCTGGATACACTCCCTGGATGAGCGTGTTCGGGACCTTGACGGCCATCTTGAACTTCTTCTCCTTCTGTGTGTAGTTCTGGACCCGAATGGTCACCTCTGTCAACAGCTGTTTCTCGTCTCCCTCCCCCACCTCGTGGAAATGTATCCCCGAATCGATGACATGGACATTCATGATCTTCGTGATCACCTCATCAAGTGGGAGCTGCGGTCTATCGAGGATGCCACTGCTTTTACTGGCGATCTCCGGAAGGATCTCCTTGATGAGGGTGTACTTCTCGGAGACCTTCTTCAGTTTCTTCTTCTTGTTGATGTGGGACCTGATCCTCCTCCCGCAGTCCATGAGGGCCCTCGTGCACTCATCTATGATCTCGTCCACATCGGCAACGGCTTCCTTGGATTCCGACGTGAAGGGGACATTCGTGGACGCGATATGTACCAATATCACCGCCGGTCCTGCCGGGATGCCTTTACCACCCCTCTGTTCCAGACCATATGGTCTCCAGTTGATCCTCTCGATGGCATGTGTCATGACACAACCACCCTGCTGATAGAGAAGGGGGACCCTGTTCGCGAACCTGAGGATCTGCACAGTTTCCCCCGGGGGCAGCTCGCCACCATAGACTATCCCTGCTTCCACCTGGAAAGGTGTACCTCTGAAGACCTTCGGTTCCCTGGTGACCGTATAGGCGAACTTCGAATCTATCTCCTTCCGAAGACCCTTCCTGATCAATCTGTCCCCGATGGGTGAGAGACAGTCGGTCGGGGGTGACATGAACTTCATGTCCTGCAGAACGCTGTACATGGTCTGGATGTTCTCAAGGGTCATCTTCTTTGGAATGACCGAGTCCTTGATGCCCGCCTTTTCTATTATATCGTGCGCCCCTCTGGGGGATATCCTGGTGAATTCGTTCGTGAGGAAGGAGGTGATCTTCTTCGCCTCGGTGTACTGCAGCATGTTCTTCAGGACGCCGAGTTCGGTGCCATGGGGATGGGGTTTGCTCTCCTTGGCAGACTCGGGCATCTTATCGACGACCTTCTGGAAGTGGAACTTCTCCCCGTCGGGGTCCTCGAAATGGATATCCACATGGGGATTGACGATCGCGGTGGACCTCAGATACTCGTAAACGGTCTGCTTCTTGTTCTTCTGGTACCTTCCCTCGATCTCACAGCTGAACTCTGTTCCGTGTGATTGGTCCCAGAGGATCACTTCGCTGGAAATGATCTGGGGCCTGTTGGTCTTCGTATTGATCTGGATCTCCATCCTTATGCAGGGGTAATCCTCTCCTATCTTGGAGATCACCGATGTCGTCTTCCCCGTTGTCAGCTGCGAATAGAGCACCACCGAGGAGATCCCTATCCCCTGCTGTCCTCTTGACTGTCTGATAGCATGGAACCTGGACCCGTAGAGAAGTCTCCCGAAGACGTTGGGTATCTGATGCTTGACTATACCGGGCCCGTTGTCCCTGACCGTGACCTTGAACTTGTCGCGGTCATCGGCCTTCTGGACCTTGACCGTGATCACAGGAAGGATCCCCGCTTCCTCGCATGCATCGAGGGAATTGTCAACCGCTTCCTTTACCGATACGAGCATTGCCTTGGAGGGATTGTCGAAACCCAGTATCTGTCTGTTCTTTGCGAAGAAGTCCGAGATCGATATCTCCTTCTGGCTCTCGGCCATTTTCTGAGCATAAGGAACATCCAACAGGTTACCCCCATTCAGCATTGGACCTGACCCGGTTATATCTGGCACCTTGATATAAATCAAGATGTGGGGGTGGGTGAAAGAACATCATTTCTTCTTGTAGAAGAACAACACAAGGAAGATCACGGCTATAAGTAGTGGCAGAAGGGTCAAAATCAGGCCCATGGAGGACCATTTCAGGACCTCTCCCGTGGTCGGGTCATCGAAGAAAATGTGTTCGACCGCCAGTATGACAAAATTACCCAGCGCATCTGCCAGCCCGATGCATGCGAACACCAGGAAGAGCAGGTTCATCAAACGGCTCATCTCTTCCGAAACCTCACGCTGCCTGGTGTCAATGAAGGTCCGAAGAACATCGATCGTGGAGGAGAGGATGTTCCGGGAATGGGACAGCTCTTCAAGGAGGCTGTTCAGGTCACGTCTAATGGTCTCTATGGACCTCTGGGTGATCCCACCGATCGTATGGGATAGACCTTCAATGGATATCGCCTCCGCCCGAAGGGAGATCGAGGAGGAGATCTCTGAGACCTTCTGGTCCATCTCCTGCATCCTGGAAGAGTATCTCATTATCTGGTGCTCCACCTCCGAGACAAGAGAGAAACTGACGGACGCCCTTGTCAGATGCTCCTTCTCGGTCTGGAAGCTCTCCCGATCGAGGAAATCCTTCTCCTTCTTCTTTCTCTTTTTCACCGTCTGCGAAGGGGAGTAGAGCTGCATATGGTCGTTGATGTTGTTTTGAAGCTGGTAGAACTGTTCCTTCAGCTCCCGCCCCCTGACGAATATGACCTGGAGCTCATTTTGGTCCATATCGGTCAAGTGGGACTGGACCAGGAAGATCTCAATGAGCTTCGCTTTCACGGCCATCATGTTGATGAGATATGTCTGTCTCAGCTGGTAGAGCTTCTTTTCATTCTGGTCATCCCCACCGTAAGGAGAACTGGCTGAAACCTGTATCGGACTCACGCCATAGGTGCTGATGGTCCTTATGTTCACCATATCCATCTCCAGTACCATATCATGTGGGAACATGTCCCTGGACCTGCCCTGCTGATGACCTAGCAGGTAGAGCATGGAGGAGACCTTACCATGCTGGATCGAGTTCACGACCACCTCCTGGGACCGGGTCATGATACGATTCAGGAAAGAGATGTTCGATTGGTGGAGATCTATATGGTCTTCCTCCGATTCCTTGTAAAGGAACGAAATGTCCGAATAGGTCTTTAGCCAGATCTTATCGTTACCTGCACATGTGAACAATGTATAATGATGGATAGAACACCCCTCATCCACAAATGGACGGAGCTTGTCCGTGATCGATCTTCGATGCCCTGCCATCTCCTCGTACTTCACCTTCAAGAGGTCCGGAGAGACCTCCACCGGACCTTTTGGGTTCGGCTGGATATCCATTGATAGCTCTATGACGATCATGTCCTCTTTCACGGATGGGTCGCATTTGATCCCCTGTATGTTCGGAAAAATTGTCTTCAGGAGCTCGAGGGCCCGCTTCTCCTTATCCTTCCCAGGTTTGAACAGGACTATCGAATATACCTTCGGGTCGTAGAGCGTGAAAGTCCTCATTTTCCATCACCCTCCATTGGTACCTGTTCTTCCGGCCACGTGACATGCCATGATGGAGAACAATTCGTTATGGACCAATTGTCATGGTTTTATAATTAAATATGGGTGTTCTTTCTTTTATATACGTATTCTCAGTCAATACAGCAGCAAACGCCCTTCTCATCGATCGTATGACCCTGGGAAACCAACCACCTCAACGTCGCCTTTCCCGGAAGCACCACTCCATCGAAACCTGCCTTGATCAGTTTTATTTCGAGATCGGAGCTCCTTTTCGGTCTCATACAGCCAAGGACCAATCTCCCCTTAAGGTCCCTCCTCATCCTGATCGCAAGGTCCATAATGTCATTGACAGGGGGAGGGTCATATGCCTCAAATGGTGTCCCCCTGGTCGGGATCAGGATAAGCAGGACCACCGTATCGATGTCCATTCCGGTCAGAACATCGATAGCGTCATGTTCCCAGGAGATCCTTCCCCTGTTCAGACCCGCAAGGATGTGCGGAACGACATCCACTCCTTTCTCGATCAGCATCATCATTGTATCAAGGAAGTGCTCTTTCCTCCTGTCAAGATGGAGAACGCTTTGGATGGTCTCGTCGTCATATACAAGGTCGAAGGATACCTTATCCACACCGGACCTCGATATGGAAGATGCGGTCTTTTCCCCAACAAGCCCGCAGTGGAGGTTTATCAGGAGCCCCGTTTCTTCTTTCAGGAGCCGGATCTCATCGAATATATGAGGTGGGATAGCCACGGCTCCTGAAGGACCGCATCCCCCCGAGACCAGTAATCCCTTACCATGTTTCCCCCACAGCTCGGTCCCGAGCTTGTACAACTCACCCTTCCTCGAAACGTCCATCATCCCTTCGAGGTATTTACCACGGCAATGATCGCATGACAGGGCACATGAAGTTCCGGTGACCGAGACGGAGGGAAAGGACCGGCCTGGTTCGTATACCGTTATACTTCGCACGGATGCTTCATGAAATATACCTACTTATCACTTTTCAAGGTTAAGGCATCTTTTCCAACAATGTTTATATGGTAACCTGGCATTGGAAAGAATGTCTTGCAGCAGGGTTTGACCCCGATCCAAGTCTGGAGAATATATAATGCCGATGTCGGAGGATGAATATATCAGGTGGTCCAGGTACGGTATGGCACCCTACAACTGGATAGTGGAAGGGAAGCTCATGGCCTCTGTCTATCCATTGGATAATGGGTACCTGAAATTCCTGAAAAATGCCGAGGGTGTTACGATGTCGATCAACCTTGCCGAAACACCTTGGCCGGCTGGATGGTCGGAAGGATCGGGAGTGATCTGCCATCATATTCCCGTAGCGGATATGTCAACACCGACGCGGGACCAGGTGAAGCAGGCCATCAATATCATATCGGCCCATAATGGCCCGGTCATGGTCCATTGTGCGGCCGGGATAGGAAGGACAGGGACCATGATCGCCCTGTATCTCGTCGATGGAGGGATGCATCCTTCGGACGCCATAACACTCGTTCGGAGCAGAAGGAGCGGATCCATACAGACCCGGGAACAGGAACGTTCCATCTACGAATGGGAAAATAAAAAGGAGGGTCCTCATGAACATTGATGTCGTGGTCCTTGCAGGAGGATTTGCCAAAAGGATGTGGCCTCTGACCAGGGATAGACCCAAACACCTTCTCCCGGTAGCGGGGAGACCGATGCTCTGCTACACACTTGATAAGCTGAGGGGGATGGAGGGGGTAAAGAACGTGTACGTCTCCACGAACGAGGCCTTCAAAGAGCAATTTGAAGCATTTTTAAAGGAACGTTACAGGAATGAAATCAGACTGGTCATCGAACCCTCCACGACCGAGGAAGGGAAACTGGGTTCCATCGGAGGTCTGGGATATCTTATAGGAAAAGAGGGACTCTCGGGAGATACGATGATGATCGGAGGGGACAACCTCTTCGAGTTCCATCCCCTGGAAGCCTTGAGGAGGTTCAGAGAGGTAGGTATGGACCTGGTAGGGGTGTTCGATGTCGGAACAAGGGAGAAGGCTCGACTCTACGGAGTGGTCGATGTGGATGAGAGAAGCGTTATCACCCGCTTTCTGGAAAAACCTGACGAACCGCCTTCCACCCTTGCCGCCACAGCGTTCTACATCTTCACCGCGGAGACCATGAAACTTGTCCAAAAGTATCTGGACGAGGGGGGGAGACCCGATGCTTTGGGTCATTTCGTGACCTATCTGGTGGAGAGGGGTCCGGTCTATGCATGGGCGTTCCGGGGAAGGTGGTTCGACGTGGGGTCTCTCGATGTCTACCATGAAGCGAACAGTTACTTTGAACAAATACCTCAATGATAGATACAGGACCCCATAACAGGGACGAATACCTTTTATCCCATGAAAGTAATGGATCCTCGAGTGCGATGATAGATCAGGATATGCTGTTCAGGGCAGGCCTTTTGCTCTCCGTGATTGTGCTTGCAGGTGTTTTCGGAACATCACTCGCAAAGAGGATGGAGGAAGAGCCCATCGACAGCCTTGACGATATATCCAGGGAGCTCGGGACGCTCATCAGGACCCTGCATCAGAAGAGGGCGGGATCTTACGTCGAGATCTCGTTCGGAGACCAGGGTCCGGTCGGAGGCTCGTGCACCGTATTGCCCTCCTCTGTTAACGGCAGGCATTTCAACATCGAGTTGAGACCTGGTGCGATCGCTATCCGGATGGGGGAGCACCTTGTGATCTCTGCCACCGGGCCATGGATAGTTCCGACCCTCCCCCCGATCGGACCGACCTTGATCAATAGTTCCGTCGCAAGGGGAATGTCGGTCCTTTCGGGAGGGTTCACTGTCAGCACTCCTGTCATTCTGAAGATCATCTGTCCCGGTCTCTGTTCCGATGGTCGTATCCATATATATCCCGCCGACCTCGAAATAGGACCCTATCCCTGCGGGGTCGATGAACTCGAGTCTCTTCTGAACGAACCCGGCAAGGTCCTCCCGGGCTGGAGGGATGAGGCGTGCATCTCATGCTCGGATATCATGGCCTTTGATCCTCCCATTATCCTGTTGAAAAGGGAGGACCCCATCATATCATCCGGTTCCTGCCCTCTTCCGATCATCATCCCCTGGGAAACCATTGATAATGGATCCCTATCCGGGACGATGAGAGGGTCGATGGTCTTCTTCAAGGAGGCCATTCTCACGTCCGAGGGGGATATCACCTTCTCGACGGGTGTCGAGCTGCGTTCCTGATCATATCTTGCCAAGAGCCCTGAGCTCGTCGAAGTACTGCGATACCTTTGGCCTGAGCTCCGGGTCCAGAAGTGCAACCTCGAGGTTCGCCTTCAACCAGTCGGATGTCGATCCTATATCAACACGGTGGCCAGTTATCAACATCCCGTAGAGGCCCTTTTCGGGTATATACCTGGAAATGGAATCGGTCAGCTGAAGCTCACCCCCCACACCCGACTTCGACCCTTTCAGCCATGAGAATATCTCCGGGTCAAGGATGTACCTGCCTATGATCGCCATGTTAGAGGGAGCTCTCTTGGGATCGGGTTTCTCTATGACGCTTTTCAACTCGAACAGACCGGGCTCCACCTCCTCTCCCGGCTCGACGATCCCGTACCTCTCCACATGGTCCTTCGGGACGATCTCGAGCCCGATGACCGGCGCCTTGACCCTTTCATAAGCGTCCCAGAGCTGTTTGATGGCCGGTACATCCGAGATGATGATATCATCACCGAGAAGGACCGCAAAGGGCTCATGGCTCACGTAGTTCTCGGCACAGAGCACGGCATCCCCAAGGCCTTTCTGCTCCTTCTGGCGAAGGTAGAAGAGGTTCGCAAGACCCTCGATCCGTTCCAGCTCCTTCAGGGCCTTGTACGCACCTTTCCTCCTGAGGGCCAGCTCCAGTTCGATGTTCCTATCGAAATGGTCCTCCATCACCTTCTTGTTGCGGTTGGTGATTATCAGGATCTGGTCGAAACCGGAGAATGATGCTTCCTCCACAACGTACTGGATGGCTGGTTTGTTGAGGATCGGCATCATTTCCTTTGGCTGTATCTTGGTCATCGGGAGGAGCCGGGTCCCCAGACCTGCTGCAGGTATGACCGCTTTCATTGATCCGCACCTGCCCCATCTAGTCCATCATGGATATTAATCTTTTTTATGTAATTACCGCTTCCGTCGACGGCCGATGCATCTCCTCCAGCTTCGACCACACGTTTGATGAAATGTCCGGCCCACCTCTCCTCCATCATCGCCTTGAGCATCAGGTATCCACCATGATATCTCTCTTCCATGATGGAGGAATGCTTCCTCAGGGATGCGACCAGTTCCTCACGTACCAGGGAAATGGGTATCCTCATACTTACAATTTGAATAGGTGGCAGGAGTCCCTCTATCCCGTCTATAAGTTCGGAGATGCCGTTGTCCTTCAAGGCGGAGATGAGATAGGTCCTGTCCACCATGGCCTTCTCGGAAGGAGAGAGCATCCTGGTCATCCTTTCTGACAGTGCGGCCATTCTCAAAGGATCGGTGATCAGGTCGGTCTTGTTGACAGCAAGTATTATCCTCCCTTCAGTTCCACCCTTCCTGAGGACCCTTAAGGATTCTCGGAGCTTGATGGAGACATCTTCCAGGGGTTCAGAACCATCGATTACCAGCACTACCGCATCAGCCTCGAATATCTCCTCCATGGTGGACATGAAGCCCTCGACAAGCCAGGGGGGGAGTTCTCTTATGAAACCCACCGTGTCGGATACAAGGCAGCCCCTTTCACCCTTCATTTTCCTTGTCGCTGTCGATATGGTGGTGAACATCTCTCCTCCCACATCCACCGCCTTGTTTTCCGAGCTGGACATGATCATCTTGTTGAAAAGGGAGGATTTACCGGCGTTGGTGTATCCTGCTATGGAAACCAGGTGAGTGCCCCTCCTGCGCCTCAAAGACCTTTTATGACCGCGTCTGCGTCTCTCTTCCTCAAGGTCCTTCTTGAGGGAGACCATCCTCCTCTTGATCATATCATGATAATAGTTTACGGCGTACTCCCCGCCTGCCATGAACCCGGGTCTCTCGGATAGTGTTCCCTGATGTATGTACTCCTTGAGGACCGGCAGTTGATATCTCAGGTCCGCGATCTCCACCTGCATCCGGGCTTCCGGACTCTGTGCGTGGCTCCTGAAGATGTCCAGGATCACCCGGGTCCGGTCCGCAACCTTCTTGCCGGTCCTGTGGGATATCGAGAACACCTGCGATGGGGTGAGGTCCCCTGCAGTTATCAGATACTCCACATCCAAAGCTCCGACCTCATCGATCTTGCCCGGACCAAGGTAGAATCGAGGGTCGGGCTCATCCTTACCCTGCCCGATCCGATGGACGATGTCAAAACCCGCCGAACAGCATAGTTCCAGCATCTCGGTGACCCTGACCCTGTCCCGATCGATCCAGATCAGAGCGGCCTTCCGTCCGGTGCCCAGATAGTCCATGGGGCTCAATACGGAGGATATAATGAAAACTTCCTATAGCCATGCTTTCATACGGTCTATTTAAAAAGAGTTAGGGGCCCGGTTTCCCCCAAAAAAAAATTTCGGGCCCCTACAGAGTGCATCCCATTTCGTTTCCCATCTCTTGGTTCAATTCTCTAGATGGACCATCATTGGTCAACGTAGCTCCTGTAGACATCCTCCAGGATGTCGGAGGTCTTCTTCTCGGCCAGTATCTCCAGCCTCTGTTCCTGTTTCAGGCGGACCTCCTCCACATCTATACTGTCCAGGCCGTTCCTTATGAACTCGAACACCCCATGGTCCCTGTTTCGGAAATGATCAAGGTCCACGAGCCTGTCTATCGTTGCGATCATGCCGTCAGGCAGGTCAACGAAGAAGCCTTTCCGAACCTCCTGCTCGGGTTCACTGGTCATTAGATCGATGGCAGCGCGAATGGCATCGGAGCGTGTCCTGAACTGTCCATGTGCGACCAGAAAGTCAAGTGCATCGGCCTGATCGGTCGTCAACCTGATCGTCACCTTGTCCGCCTTTTCCATCTTCACAGCCTCTACCCTACCGCCTGCTATCTCAAAGTATATGTCGGGCAAATATAAAAAAATGTCGGACATTTACAGCCAATTGCCTGACCAATTTGATGCCGGGCCGTACATTCTCATAGATATGCCCGACCTTGTCCTCTATACTTTTGGGTCCCCTCTCGGGAAGTATAAAAACCGAACAACTATAGCGACTTTCCGATGAAGGACATAGATAGCAGGTTCTATCGATTCCAGAAGCTTCTCTCACCGGATGCTCACGAGACACTGGTCAGCACTCCCGGACTGGTGGACAGGTTGGAGCATGTCCTGGAAGATGGTGCGGACCTCCCCCTGGTCATCGATCGTTCCCATCTGGAGAACCTCGGACTTGTGGGAATGTCCGACATCGATGACATTGTCGTTAAAGGCGGGTCTGGAGACGATGCCATGGACAATATCCCACTTCCACGTTCGATCGGACCGCACCCGATATGGGATGATGCCGGGGCATGCATGATCAGCGACAGAAGGACCGAGGTCCCTCCAGGACCTTCCCCCAGGCCAACCCCCATGATCAAGCTTCCCCCATCCGGCGAGAGGGTCAAGGCATCGACGGGGGACCTCGCGGACATCCACAGGTCCGTTTCGGAGACCATCAAGTTCGGAGGAGGGTCTTCTCTCAGAGCGGATCACCTTTCAGGCCCTGGCGGGAGACCAAGGCCTCTTGCAGCGGAGTACGAAGGTGACCTCAGGGTGATCAAGGACCCCACATCCTCAATGGGGGGCAAGAGCAAGATAGACGATTTCCGGACCCTTTTTCTGGACCGATACCGGACACTTCGGGACATCCTGCTTCTGCAGTATGGTGCAATCTCACCTTGCCAGGACATAGACGACCTGAGGTCATCGGAGGAGGAGGTACGTTTCATCGGGATCGTCGAAAGCATCAGGACCACGAAGAACGGCCACAGGATGGTCAATATCGAGGACCCCACGGGGAGCATCAGGGTCCTGTTATCGAAGAACAAGAGGGACACAGCTGCTTTGAGCATAGTGAACGATGAGGTCATAGGTATCGTCGGTAAGTTCAGGTCCGGCGACACAAGGGGAGGTGCGATCGTCTTTGCGGATGCCATCTACAAGGTGGATATACCGATCGATCATCGGAGAAGATTGTCCGATGTCCG
Organism: Thermoplasmatota archaeon; assembly: GCA_016928095.1. Lineage (GTDB taxonomy): Archaea > Thermoplasmatota > Penumbrarchaeia > Penumbrarchaeales > Penumbrarchaeaceae > JAFGLL01. The sequence goes on along the minus strand of JAFGLL010000028.1, from coordinate 1,913 downwards.
GGGACTTGCAGCCGCTTTCACCTCGGACATACATATCGGTTCGAGGATGTACCTCGACAAGGAATGGAGGAGGATGATAAGATGGCTCAGGGGCGAGATCGACGCCTCCCTTCCTGGGAAGGATGGGACCCGGGTGAAATACCTTGTCATAGCAGGAGACCTGGTCGACGGTATAGGAACATATCCCGACCAGGACAAGGACCTGCTTATAAAGGATATTTTCAAGCAATATGAGGCATTGGGGGAATCGCTTTCGAGCCTCCCTGATCATATCCATGTGATCATGATACCGGGCAACCATGATGCGGTGAGGATAGCTGAACCGCAACCGCCGCTGCCAAGGGAATTCCAGGACTGCTTCTCCAACTCCCACCTTCATTTCCTTTCCAATCCTGCCTTCTTCTCGATCCACGGGGTCCATGTTGCCGGATACCACGGGAAATCCATCGACGACCTTGTCACCCTGTTCAGGGATGTCACATACGAGAACCCCATTGAAGGTATGAAGGAAATGCTGAGGTTCAGACATTTCTGTCCGACATACGGTATGCGGAACCAGATCTCTCCCGAGGAGAGGGACAACCTGGTCATCGATGATGTTCCCGATATATTCGTCTCCGGACATGTTCACAGGTTCGGAATGGACAATTACAAGGGTGTCCAGCTGATAGAAGGGTCCGCCTGGCAGTCACAAACACCTTTCCAGAGATTGATGAACCTCAAGCCTCAACCCGGCAGGATGGGGATCGTCGAGCTCGACCTACCGAACACCATGCACGCATGGGAACTCACCTGAACCCTGCAAGCCTCACCATGATAGCCTTCTGTGCATGCATCCTGTTCTCGGCTTCCTGGAACACTACCGACCTTGGGGAATCCATCACCTCGTCCGTCACTTCCTCACCCCTGTGAGCAGGCAGGCAGTGCATGAATATGGCATCAGATCTGGCCCTGGAGAAGAGCCCCATGTTCACCTGGTAGCCGGTGAACGCTCTCAACCTCTCCTCCTTCTGGGCCTCGTCCCCCATGGAAATAAAGGTGTCAGCATAGACCACATCGGCATCCGTGACGGCCTCTATCGGGTCATCCATGACCTCTATCCTGGAACCGGACCCCCTGGCAATTGAAAGTGCCATGTCCAGGATATCACTTCGCGGTCTGTATCCTCCCGGACAGGCCGCTTTAACGTTCATACCAAGGATGGCAGCTCCAAGGAGAAGGGAGTGAAGCACATTGTTACCGTCCCCCACCCAGGCCAGTGTTCTTCCCATGAGAACTCCCTTGACCTCTCTCATCGTCATGAAGTCGGCCACTGCCTGGCATGGATGTTCGATGTCATCAAGACCATTGATGACCGGCACCCCGGCATGCCTGGCCAGTTCGAGAACGTTCTGATGGTCGAAAGCCCGATACATTATCACATCCGCGAACCTTGATAGCACCTTGGCAACATCATGAACAGATTCCCTCTTTCCGACCTGGATCTCACTCGGAGACAGATAGAGGGCATATCCTCCTAGCTGGTTGAAACCCACCTCGAACGAGACCCTTGTCCTAAGGCTCGGTTTTTCGAATATCAGGGCAAGGGCCTTCCCCTTGAAAGACGCCACATCCTCGCCCCTCTTGTTCTCTGCCTTCATCTTTATGGCCAGATCGATGATGTCCTTCAGTTCGTCCTTCAGGTCCAGAACGGTAACAAGGTCCCTTTTCATTGTAATGCCTCCGATGCGGCACCTGAGTTAGAAATAGGTATCTTAAATAAGTTTCCGACCAGTTCCCACCATTTCCTTCGATAACCTTATCTATGTTGAAAACAAATACCGTCCGTTGTATGGAACATCGCCCCATACGACTCGCTATACGAACTATGTTGCAGGGGAGTAGCTGTTTCTTAGGTGTATCACTCCAATATG
>JAFGLL010000027.1 GCA_016928095.1 Thermoplasmatota archaeon | reverse complement strand
GGATCGATCTTTATCACCACTTCGCCTATCCACGGTTCATACCAAACGGTCAGGTCAATGTCCATGATGGAAGGTTGTATAGAGTCAGGTGCCGGGATGGTCACATCGAGTGCACCCCCGATATGTCTGAGGCCTCCGTCCAGGTCCTCGTAGAGAAGGATATCGAACTTCTCCGCATCCATGGAGCCTATATTGTGGACCTTCACGGTCATCGTTCCGTTCTCCCTGTCCACCAGGACCTCGTCCTCTTCATCGAATGCAGGATCCGGCATGAGCGGCCTGAGCCCGGAGCCAGGTTGCAGCTGCTCGACGGTTACGAGGTATTCGATGTCTCCGGGGAGCTCGAAGGGGACCTTCTGCCCCCTGTTAAGATAGGTGAAGTTGACGTACTGGTCGTTCCTCTCCCGTATACCGTCACTGTTCCCATCGGGTCCGCCGATCAGCCGGTACATCCCCCCGATCTCCAGCGCCCACGGAACGATCGCTGCCTCCCTGCCACCCTCGAAGAACCCGTAGAAGCTTATATTGGCCTTCCTCGGGTTGGCGTCCCTGACCATGGCAGCGAAGTCCCGCTCCAGCCCCGAATAGGTGAACTGCGGTGCGAGAAGAGCCCCTCCGACGCTCCCCCCCGTGAAGATAAGGAACGGGTTCGCCACACCTATGAAAAGAGCCCTGTCGGTGGCCGAGGCCTCCGTCGTCATCAGGGGATAGCATTTCCTGATGTATTGATAGCCATCTTCACAGCTGTCCAAGACGGTTGGAGGCCTCCAGAGTGTGGAGCTAGGCCCCCCTCCCGGAAGTCCGTACTTGTTCAGTATGTTCCGATAGGAATCGACAGCACCCTGTCCGAGTATCATTCCCGCCCAATCACGGGTCCCCGCATCGGGCCTCGGGTCCGGATCGTCCAGATACTCCTGTGCTATCTCGGCTTCGAGCCTCAGAGGCTCGAGGAAGGTCAGGTTCCTTGTGGCATCGAAGGCGGTCTCGAGCATTGTTACGATATAGGACTTGTAACTCTGGGGGGCCCAATCATAGTTCACGGAACCAGGAGGGTGGGCCGCCGTGTACCAGTTAGGAGAATCGTGACCCCCTATCTCCCCGTCAGGCCATCCGATGCCCGCAGGGATAACCCCCTCGGGTTTTCCCTTCTCGGTAGAGAGCGCCGCCTGTACCCAGCAGTCCGCCCAGTCCACTAGCAGCTTCTGTATCTCCGGATCGTTGGAGTACCACCACGCCCAGAGGGCGGGAAGGGCAGCCCTGAAATTGATCCACGAGTCCTCCGCGTTCACCCCGGTCCCGACCCTCGTGGCGGACAGATAATTGGACCTGAACTGCCACCATCCGTTCTCGTTCTCCCCCATCCACAGGTCCCTCATCAGGACCGCGGTCTTCATCGAGAACTCGACCCATTCCGGGTTCCCGAAGTCCACAGCTATCATCATCGGGAGGGAATCCCCGGTCAGCTCGGCCGTATGCTCGGTGTCGGCGAAGGCTTCGGAGTAACCGAGTGTCATATTGACCTGGCCGCTCTCGAGCATCCCCGTTACGAAACGTCCCGCACCATCGAGCGACGGATCGTCGGCTCCCTCGGAAATCAGAGCATCGAAGCCGAACAGCCCTATCATCTCCACATCGTCGGTCCATCCGCCTCCAAGATATCCTATCTCCTGCATCCGGTTTTCCACCCACCAGTCCGTCACATCGTATAGCCAACCGAGCTCCTCCTGGATAAGGGCGGCCCATTGTGGTGCTCCCTCGAAACCGCCGTTGTAGTCATGAAGCGTCCAGTTGTCATACACGCCGGTCGTTGAGATCACGGGTGTCGGTATATCCCAGGTGGCAGGGTCCTCCCGGGTGGTATCCAGATACATCCTGATGTAGGAATTGTCCGGATCGAGGGACCTTAGTACTTCCATCATATCCAGTGCCGTTCCGGAGGCGGAGGTCCACCTGTGCGGATCGAGGTTCATCAGACATCTAGCGGCCCAGAGCTGCATCTTGGGATACAGCGGGGAATCGGGCTGTATCATGTTGAGCAGTATGAAAGCCTTGTTCGCTTCGTAGAAGTGGTTCTTCGGGTTCTCCTGGTCATAGATTATCCGCTCGAACTCGTACTTCAGCCCCCTGTTCGCCAGTCTGAGCTGTTCCAGAAGCTCCACCCGTGCCGGGTCTCCCCTCAACTCGGGAATGTCGGCGATATCCGCCTCCGCTCTTTCGAGGATCTCTATCTCCCTGTCGATCCCCAGGGATCCGGCGATGTACATGCCGAGCTGGCCTCTTGCAAGCCTGTTCCTTCCCGTAAGGTCCTGCTCCATACTGTTCTTCCAATGAAAGAACGCTGCCTCCGGACTGACGAGGTTCAATGCAGAGATGCCGTTGATGACCTGTTCCGAGGTTATATCCTCATCGACCGTAAGGCTCCCTTCCTCTCCGTCGATGGGGAAGTCCGGAAAAGGATAGATATCAAGACCCATCACCGAAGCGTTCGTGAAGGGGCCACCTATGTATCTCCACGGCCCGGTCCCGGTCGAGTATTTCTTAGTATTGGTGGACATCCACACGCTGTAGGAATACGGCGGGTCCGCAGAGAGCTCATCTGCCAGAAGGTCCCGGTACCGGTCATCGTTCCCCGTCACGTTGATGATAACGTATCCGTCAGTGACGTTGACGGAGAGGTAGTACGGGTGCGCCATTCCGTAGTTTATGTATTCCTTTGCAGGGTCCCGGGGATCGGGATAATACTTGAAATACATCGACCGGTGGACGGTGTGGAATGCATCAACACCCTCGAGGAGCCATTCATCGTTGATGGATGCGTTCATCGAATACACCCCTTTCTCAAGGTCCCCGAGCCATATGACCACTCTGTAGGTCCCGTTGGGAAGGTCGGCCCTGAAGGATACCACCTCCTCCGACCTCAACCCATCGACCGTCAGCTCATCCCCGTACTCTCCGAAAACCCAGCTCCTCTGCAGAACGCTCGGAGACACCTCGGATAGCATGCGGCCGGTAACCTGGAACTCGTCCGCGGGCTCGAGCAGGCCGTATCCCCTTTCCGGATCATAGACCATGGCGGATGTCACGGCTTCGCTGCCGCTCTCGACCGGAGAAGTCCGGGTGCCGAAGTCGAACGACAGTGTTGGAAGATCCTCCAGCATCTCAGTTTCCCCTCCACCGGTCCCGGAGGATGCGGTAGGGTTCGTGATCGTCAGCAGGACCACCACGACAAGGACATGGACCATGGACAAAGAACGCATATTTGACCCCCCTGGAACCATTCCTCCATGAATATTTAAAGATGAGCCCACGGGGAAACTCCGGGCCCGGGAATATCGGACAAATGGAAATATTTGCATGTCTATATGGTAGGTTGATATCATGTCGGCCGAAAGGAAAGCATTGGACAGAGACAGGATACGTAGAGCCCTCGACCTCAACCTCACGGCCATGACGGACCGCGGGTCCCGTGAGGGATTGAGCATTGAAAGGGACTCTCTGGTGGAGAACATCGGAAGGCTCACCATCGAGGAGGATTCCCTGATCACGAGCGACCGGGTTGACCTGGGAATGGTCCTCGAAGATTACAGCAGGGACCTTGCGGAGCTGGAGCGTTCCTTGTTCGAATACCGGGAGTACCTCAGGAAGCTCAGGGAACGGGACCTGATGGGCTGAAATGACCACCTCTCCATGAAGCATCGGACCCTGCATCCTTACAGGGAGATACCGTACAGGTTTCCGTATTTTCTCTTCACGTGATCGATGAAATGTGATTCGTCGAGCTCCCTCCCTGTAACCACCCTGACGAGTTCCGATGCAGGGTAAAGTTTCCCTCTCTCGTGAACGTTCTTCCTCAGCCACGAGAGTACAGGCAGGAGCTGCCCATTCTCCAGCAACCCCTCCACGTCGATCTCCCTTTTCATGGCATCGAAGAACTGGGAAGCGTAGAGGTTTCCGAGGGTGTATGTGGGAAAATAACCAAATGCACCGATGGACCAGTGAATGTCCTGGAGGCATCCCACGCCGTCGTTCTCGGGTACAATACCCAGGTACTTCTCATACTTGTCGTTCCACGCCCCGGGGATCTCGGAAACACCCAGTTTGCCGTTGAATATCTCGATCTCCAGTTCGAACCTGATGAGGATGTGCATGTTGTAGGTGACCTCGTCCGCTTCGACCCTGATCAGCGAGGGGCGGACCGTGTTGACGGCCCTGTAGAACCTCTCGAGGGGGATGTTGGAGAGGGCTGGGAATATCCTGTGAATTTCAGGGTAGTAATGCTTCCAGAACGAGAGCGACCTTCCGATGAGGTTCTCCCACATCCTTGACTGCGACTCGTGTATGCCGAGAGAACAGGCCTCACCCAGAGGTGTATGCATGTTCTCCTTCAGGAACCCCTGTTCGTAGAGTGCGTGTCCACCCTCGTGTATGCAGGAGAAAAGGGCCGGTCTCGGATCGTCAGCGTAGTAATGGGTGGTGATCCTTGTGTCGTCCCCCGTACCGATCGTGAAGGGATGCTCCGTGGTGTCGAGCCGCCCTGCTTCGAAATCGTAGCCCATGTCCCTCAGGATGCGTTTGTAGAAGTTTTCCTGCACCTCGGGTTTGAATTCTCCCTTGATATGTACCTCATCCTTTTGGGTCTCGGAGATGCGCTCTATGATCGGGACAAGCCTCTTCCTTAGACGTTCGAAGACCTCCTTTACCTGTGCTGTCCTGGTATAGGGTTCGTACTCTTCAAGAAGGGCATCGTACGGGATCTCGGGGTAACCGACCTTCTCGGCGACCTGCTTCTTGAGCTCCAGCACCCGCTCCAGATGGGGGGCGAAGATGCTGAAGTCCTTCTTCTGTTTGGCGTCCACCCACGCCTGCATCGAAAGCGGCTCTGACCGGGCGATCTCGGCCTCTAGCTCCTCCGGTATGGATGTCTTTCTTGTGTATATCTTGCGGACCTCCCTGACGACCGCACTCTTGACCTCGTCCAATGGTTCGGCCTCGAGCCTTTCAAGGAGAGATCCCACCCTGGGAACGGTGATCTTCCTGTGGGCCAATTTTGAAAGGAAGGCCGATTGGGTCCCTCTGCCCGCGGCTGCCTTCCGGGGCATGTAGGTGTTCTGGTCCCAGCCCAGCAGGGATGATATATCACCGATGGTGGAAACCTCGTCGTACACGTTCATCAGTTCTTTATATGGATCCATGGTTCTTCTCCCCTAACATGGAATTGTTGACCTTGTTGTTAAAGCTGTCTCATGGGATGGATCATAGGATGGATCCGACGAGAAAGTAGCTTCGAGTTACAGGGTTACTTTTCATCACGTGGAACCACCCGTTCAAGACCCTGAAAAGAACATCTGCTGTCTGGATATCCAATTAAAGGCTTTGTCTAGCTGTACCTCATCTGTTCCGGTAGAACACGATCCCTTCCCTGTCCTCCTTCAATAACCTCTCATTAGATTCCAGCAGCCTGATGTGCGCCAGTGCCTCTCCGAGGGCAAACCATTTCTGCATTATCGGGAACTCCTCGAAGCTTTTGTAGGACAGGTCCCAGGTCATTCTTGATGCGATGGAGAATCCGTTCATGGCACCTGTGCCCATGATGTCAAGGACCTCATGGGCTCTCTCTCTGTGGTGCTCGATCAGCTCGTCGATCCGCCTTACGGGATCCCTTATCAGCGACCTGTGGCCGGGGAGGACCAGATCTATCTCCAGTTCCCTGACGAGCTTGAGGGAGAACAGATAATCGGACAACGGGTCCTCTTCTCCGTCCCAGTTGGAGATGTTCGGGGTGATGTCCCCGAGGATATGGTCCCCCGAAAGGAGAAGCTTCTCATCCTCCTCGTAGAGGCAGTTATGTCCACGTGTGTGACCGGGAGTGTGGACGACCTTGAACCTGCGATCACCGACAATGATGATATCGCCGTCGTTGGCCGGGGTAAGGTTCATCGGTCCGAGGGGCCCGTATTTGAAGCCGGGATGCTTCCTTATGGCTTCCTGCGGGTCAACAGCGGGGAATCCGTTCTTGAGGGCGAACGAGAGCATCCTGGACCAGTAATCCCTCTCATTGATGTTCTCGATATCTGCGGGACCCATATGGACCGATGTCCTACCCTGCGACACATGGGGGGCGAGACCGAGATGGTCGGCATGCAGGTGGGTTACGAACACATCGGTCTTGGAGAGGTCGATATCAAGGCTTGCAAGCCCTTGATCGAGTACCTCGATACATTCCGACCGGTTCATCCCGGTGTCCACCATGAGGTTCCGGTCCTCCCCGGTCACGATGTAGGAATTCATGGACCTCAGTGGATTCCTTGGGAGCGGGAGCTCGATCTGGAAGATCCCGGGTGCAACCTCGCGAGGCATCGGGCTTTGATGACACCATGGGATTTAAGCCTTCTTTGGTGGGATCTGGGATACCAAACCCCACATCCGTCCCGGTACAGACGATCTGCCATCCCGGAATAAAATCCCTCTCACGGGTGAACACCGAATAATGCCCTATTGCCCGGTCAGGCCGGGTGAAAGGGCACCCTCTCAATAACGTAGAAGGGCCGCGATCCCTCCCAGTGAGGAGAGGAATTCGGAATCGAACACGAACTCCACATCGGCCCCCGTCCTCTGGGCGAGTTCGTAAAGCTCCTCCACGACATCGACCGGAGAGGTCGGACCGCCACACAAGGGACATGTATCCGGGGGGGGGGTCCTTTCTTGCAAGTTCTGGCATCTCTCACATATCCATCCGGGTATAGAAGCGTCCCTGAGGATCAGGAGATGGTTCACCCTACCTTCGTTGAGCGCGTCCCTCACCTGCAGCGCACCGTAAGCGGAGGGATGGGACTTCATGATAGCGGTCTTTAAAAGCTCCATGTTGTTCTTTTCCTCCGTCCTCTCATTGTCCAGGGTGATCTCATGCCCCAGCTCCAGAAGCTCACCGAGTGGTGTATCCATGGAGATGTCCACAACATCCAGTACCTTGTCCCCAAGGTCCGAGGGGATCTCTTCAAGGAGCTGCTTCTTCGCCTCACCGGGACCGGCGATCACGATCCCGCGGATATCGGTGAGCCCTTCAAGCCCCCTCAGGTCCTCCACAAGCTCGGAAATGAAGGAGCTTATGGCGCCCCTTCTGAGCCGGTTGAACCTCATCTGGCTCATGCCTCCCTTCTTGTGACGGTTCATGAGATCTATCGAATCGGACCCCTCCACGTTCACTATATTCGACCTTACCGAGTAGAGCTTCGCTTCCTTCGAATCCATTAGCAATATGGCATAGTCCTCGTAATCGTCCCGAAGGATAGCAAGTGGCAGGAGGAAAGGCGAGGTGTCCAGCACGAGCTTTCTCTCGGGAGTTACCCCGATCCGGTATACATGAAGGAAACCAAGAGGTTCGCAGGCGAAGATGATCCTGCCCTTCTCACCATGAACGGGAGCTCTATCGATATGGTCCATTGCCATCTCCAGTGTCCTCTCGAACTTGTGCAGGAGCTCGCCGTCCATCGCTTTCCTGATCGCTCTGATCCTGCCCTCCAGATAGGTACCGTTGAAAGCATCATCCTCCCTGGAGGCGGTGGGCAGGTAGATGGAGAGATAGACATCTGTCTCCTCGTATATCTCGGAGAGCGACCTTACATCTATCTCGGTGACCGGTATCAGCTCTTCATTGACGGACCGGAGTTGTTCGGCGTTGGGCTTCATTGCAGGTGGGAACAAATGCCTCATTTTTATAATCTTTCGAAGGTCACCTCTCTTCCCGTCCGGACCATAATATGGTCCCGGCGATGACGGCGACCATCACCAGGAGTATGATCACATATAGCCAGGTCAGATCGCTACCGTCATCATCATCTGTCTCTTTTCCCGGGTCCTTCACCTCCAACAGTTCGAAGGAAATGGCCCCGGCGTCGAACTCCCTTGCATCCTTGCCTGTCATCGGATATCCTATGTCCCTGCCGTCCATGTCCAGAAAGTTCGCCATTTTGGTGGGTTCGACAGAAGTTGGTAATATGTACCAGCCTTCCGCAACAGACACCACGACCTTGAAGGAGGTTTCATCCTCACCTGTAGATAGGGTGGGCAGTATGCTCGGGTCGAAGCGGTCAATGTTCACGTCCAGATGGTGGGGTCCTGCACCGGATACATCGAATGAGAATTCCAGCTCCCAGCCGATCACGACCCTGCCATCACCATCCACGGGTCCGACCAGCCCTTCATGCAGGAGGGTCACCTGAAGCTCCCCTGACCTGCCGTCCATGGTCAGGTCGCCGGAATGGGCAGAATGGATGCTTTCGAGTGTTACGCTCATGAACTCCTGGACCTCCCCGGCGTTCAGATCGTCATCCGCATTCAGGTCCATGGATGCCCTGATATCCCTCTCCGCCTGATCGGAGAAGCCCGTGTAGTTCCTCTTCATTACAATATTGTCGGGACCTCTGACCTCAAGCGAGAATTCCCTCTCCGACCCCGGAGGGAACGGCAGAAGCTCCGAGACGGTGTAGGGGTCATCCGGCAGCAGGTCCTGAACATACGCTTCATCATCCATGGAACGCAAGGACTGTACGACGATGCCGCCAAGTTCACCCGGAACCATTTCCGAAGGTATCGTCAGATAGATACTGGACCCTTCGATGGATGATGATACCTCAGCAGGGTCCTCCCCCTCCCTCAGGGCCTCTGCTTCTCCCATGGACCATACCACCTTGAGGTCCAGCAGATAGATGATATAGCGGACCTGTTCATCTTGTAGGGGTGCCCCCCCCAGTTCCAGTATCAATTCAAGGTCATCGGACAACTCGATGGTGACCCCGTAGATGTCCAACCCGTCCTCATCGAAGGGCTCCACATCAAGGTAGAGAAGGCGCACATCCCCCCTGGGGTCCACGTAGCTCTTCGTGTACTCTCCGACGGAAGGGGCGCGGGAGCCGTCCACGTCTCCCACCAGATCGAAATAGCTCTCACTGGTCACACCTCTTGACAGGTCGATGACATACCTGTTCGCTGTCCCGTTCAGTATGAATTCACCCACGATCATGGTCTTCTTCACGATGACCGTCATACGGTTCTCCGTGACATCGGTGAGGACATTGTCAAGCGGTTGAAGCTCGGACCCGATCCTCCAGACCTCGAAGGTACCATCCTGGTAGGAAACGTGTATGCCGCTTATCGAGATGGTGTACAGATGGTCCGCACTCTTATCCATATCGTCGGCGAACTCCATCACGACGGTGACATCGCTTATGGATTCCGTTGAGACCAGCGAGATGATATCGACCTCGGGTTCCCCCTCGACGCCGGTCTCCACATATCCTGTTCTCAGCACATCTCCCGGCTCGTCGGAGATCCATATCATCTCGGATGCATAGACCCCCTCGGGGCACAGGACCAGAACGGCCGGGAACATCACAAGTATCATCGGAACAAGAAGAGCGGATGCCCGCATTTTCGGACAGTTCCCTCGCATCACGCTGATGGGATGAGGTGTTCTCTTAATATGATTAACGGTCCGAAGGACTCAACGAAAGGACCGGCCCGTCAGAAGAAATGGGATATTATGAATCTGTGGTAGGGAGGCCTTTCATGCTCCAATCCTTCCACGACGCTCCTCACATCGTAAGGGGCCTCCTTCCTCTCTATGGAGATCGGACCGCGGTCGGTATCGAGAAGAACATAGCTCGCCAGCCCTCTGTTCTGGGCTCCAACCGCACCGGGGTTGATGTATCTTCTCCCCGTACGACCGGTCACATCCAGGGGAACATGGGTGTGGCCGAAGAAGAGTATGCTGCCTTCCACATCGGTGTAGAAACTGTCGAGAACCCCGGGTGTGGGGGAATCGAAATAGGGAACTTTAGACCCGCAATCGTCTGGATGACGGTGCATGAACACCATTTCCATGCCATTGCTCGAATTGATGACCATCGGTCCTTTCAGATAATCCAGATGCGTTCCGTTCAACCGTGACCTTACCCATTCGTGATGGGGGCCCCTGGGCACGATATCAATAGGGCCGAGCTCCGTTCCGTAAAGGGTGTTGTGATCGTGGTTGCCCATGACCTTTTCGACCCTGTCATCCCTCATCAGTATGTCGATGACATCACGGGGTTCCGGACCTATCCCCACGATGTCGCCGAGTACGATGATCCTGTCCGCTTCGTCTATCTCCTCGAGAACGGATCGGAGCGCCCACGGGTTGGCATGTATGTCCGAGAGGACAGCCAGCTTCAATCATCCTCACCCCTGTCCCGGTCAGAGGTCATGGGTCCCGGGGACACCGGAGGAAGTGCCTTCATCTCTCTCCTGTCCCGCGGCCTGTCCCTGAGAGGTGGGTGCCTGTCGGGGTCCGCCCTTCCAGGGCTGCTCCTTGCCGACCTGCCATGGCTCCCGGTCCGGTCGTCCCGAGTCGTACCCCATCGCTTCAGGCCAAGGAGCTCCAGGAGGCCTTTCTCCTCACGGATCATCCTGTCGTTCAATCCCTTCCAGACCAGGAATGCGATCACCAGGAGGAGTAATATGAGCAATATGATCATGATGATGAAGGTGCTAAGCCCGATCCCGCTCACGGATATCTCATGCTCGAAGGTGCTCATGTCCCCGTCACCATCGACAACCGTGAGCTTCACGCGGTATCTTCCACCGAAGGTATAGTCATGTTCCACCAGCGGGACCATGGTCACCTTCTCATCACCGTCACCGAAATCCCATCGATATTCCAGACCGCCCATGTCCCAGGGATCGTCGATGGAGAGCGAAGCATTGAACCTCACGGTCCTTCCTTTCCCCTCGTTTTCGAAAGCAGCGAACGGGGGTCTGTTGCTTATGCTGACGAACAGCTCCGCGCTGTCAACACCCCCGAAACCGTCGTTGACGGTGAGGTTGACCCTGATGAGGCCACTCACAAGGAACTTGTGGACAGCTATCTGTTCGTAGATGCGTTCACCGTCACCCATATCCCATGTGAAGTTCAGAAGATCGTTCTGGTCCGGATCGTAGGAGAGGTCACCCGGTATCCTCACCGTGTCTCCCTCTTTCACATAAAGGGTCACCATGAGCTCTCCGGAGAAATTGGCCTGGGCCCCGTTGACGAATATGTTCTGACGGTCAATGAGGGCCGACGGTTGTGAATTCAGAACGGTGATCGTCCCCGTTCTGGACGATTCAAGGCCGTTCGAGTCCCTAACAACCACCCTGTAAGTGAACTCTCCCCTTCGGTTGTAGAAATGGTGTACGAGCAGGCCCGATACCTTGAACCCGTCACCGAAATCCCACTCCACTATGAATTCGTCCCCGTCTGGGTCCATTCCTTTGTAGGTGAATGTCACCTGCTCCCCCGCATGGACTTTGATGGAGGATATGCCTATATCGGTGGTGGGAGGCTTGTTCACCTTCACCGTCACGGTACGGCTCCCCACCTCACCCTCCTGGTCGTAGGCTTTGAGGAGAGCCGTGAACGACCCGGTCGTCTCGAAAATGTGGGTGAAGACGGGATCGGTGCTCTCGATGTAGGTATTGTCCGAAAGTGAGAGCGAGTAGGAGACTAAGACGCCGTCCCTGTCGTACGATCCCGACATGTCGAAGGTAACGGCCTGACCCGGAACGACCACCCCGGAAGGCGAGATCGCAATATCGATGACCGGGGGCATGTTCGAATAGAGATATCCTATTACCCTGTCCGCCAGCAGGCGGTTCGATTCACGCTCCATGACAGCATCGTTAAGGAGGTCCGGTACGGATACTATCACACGGCCCATTCCAAACCAGTCCGAATACATGGAAGTGAGCGGTGGCTCCGTATAATATATGGCCTTCTGGTCCCCGGAGATCCTGAAAGATCCAGTGGATGTGCCTGTTATCAATGGCAGGCCGCTTCCAAGTTCGGAATAGGAGTTCGATGGGTAGAAACCGTTCACGAACCCATCCGATATCGGGTCAACGTCAAGCTCCTCAAGCAGTATGGAGGCCATAGAAACCTGAGCAGGGTCAGCTGGGTCCAGTATCAGGAGGAACTCGCCTCCCTGCTCTATGAACTCGAGCAGGATATCCACATCCGTCCCGGGGATCGGCCCGTCAGGGATCATGAGTATGTACCCCTTGTAACCTGAAAGCTGGTCCGACCCGATCCCCTCCATCGAGATATCGATGACCATACCCATTTCTGTGAACTCCTGGAGCAGGAGAGAATGGTCATCGGTCTTGGAGTTCGATCCGTCCAGGAGGAAGCGTCCCCCGATCCCCGTGAGGGACTCCCATGCGCTGGTCGGCGGATAGGTCGCGGAGTTCCCCAGTACATCCTCCACCACGATGCGATACTCGATCCGTTCGCCCGGGGTGGTTCCCGTCGGGGTCCCGGCGAAGGCCACCCAACCGTTGAAACCGCCCCCGTCCCGCTGGACCAGGGGTTTGCTGTACCATGAGCTCTTGCCCAGCTCCCGATACTCGATCCTTGGAACGTTGTCGGGGCGTGTGATCTCTATCCCGGTGCTGTCCCGGATATAGAACTGGAGACCGGCTGAATCGGGTCCGATGCTGATAACCGCCGGAGGGTCGTGCCATACCTCTGGCGGATCTGTCTCGGAGGAGAACCTGATGTAGCCGTAGCCGTCCGGAGGAAGGTCAACCGCGCCCCCGTATATCGAAAAGACCCTGAACCTGAACTGAAGCTCCACAAGGGAGACCGGCACGTAGGTGCCCATGAAAATACCGCCAGAACCCGTCAGGGTGAGGTTCTGCTGTACACCATTATCCAGTATCTCCACGGTCACCTGGGTGATGGTTTCCGGAGTGGTGGTCCTGAGGATCAGTTCGATGGAGGACGGTCTTTCCGCCGTCCAGTTCAAAGGCTGCGGCCTGGCATCGATCTCCCTGACGTAAAGCCCTGTCGTGTCATCCCACGCAGTTGTACCGACGACAAGCTTGCCGTAATCCGGATCGTCCATATCCACCGGAAAATAGAGGCCGAGCAGTCTGGACGCCGGGGGATGGTTGGCACCCCCCCTCCGGTGAACTATAACCTCATCCTCCGTGTCAAGAATGGCCCTGGCCGCTGTCCTGACCCTTGCGGGTGTCCTCTGGTCCTGAGAGAGGTATTGGGAGAACTGGTACAGATCGATGTAGCGGTCGTTGTACACGTGTCCATCCTTCCCGCTCGGTCTGTCCACGGCCTCGAGCAGGGAATCGTAAAGGCCCCTCTCGCTGTAGATCGAGTAGAACATCTCCTCCGCAAAGGTAGAGAACACCGGCACAAGCAACCCCTTCACCGCTTCTTGGTCCAGTGCGGAGAGGCTTGCAAAGGACCACCGGGACACGTATTCGTCCATGACAGCGTTCACCACCGCCGTGACCCTCTCCTCCAGAATGATCGTATCGTCGAAAATCAGGGGGAAACATATGTCGTAGGGCCAGCCGGCAGCGGGTATCTGATCGAAGGACCCGATGAAATATTTCGAATGGTCCATGACCTCCATGGCAGCCTCGAGCATTCCCATCCAGCATACGTCCAGGGAGATGATGTCAACCGGACGGCCTATGGTCTCGTCTATGGCCGATCTTATCGCCCAGCCCATCTCGTCCGTTTCCATCCTCTTGGATCCACCTATAGTTGAGGAGTCATCGTTCATGAGGCCAGTGGCCGGTCCATTCCCGTGTCCGTGGAAGGTGATCATGTAATGGTCGGCAGGATATGTCATGAACCCCCAGGTCAAGAACTCCCTGAGCGTCCATGGATCGTCCATGTTCTTCTCTCCAAGCTCCGGGTCGTCCAGCCTTGTGGAGGCTATCTCGCTGGTCTCGTCGTGCTGGACCAGATATCTGCGGGTGTCCATCCAGTCCCCGTTGCTGGAATCATGGTCCACGTGCCTGTCGATCTGGACAACGATGTTGATACCCGATGAGGAGGGGATCCTTTCCATCTCGTTCAGGTCGCCTATCAGATAGGATTCAAGGTCGTTGTCGCCGGACATGTAGGAGAGAACGGTCCAGGTCTCGGAGGCTCTAGCCTCCTCATCCGTTCCGGCAACGGGAGTGTTCATGATGATGACCGTCGTCATGACCAGCAAGGCAGCGGCTGCCAAAGGTCCAAAGAGCTTCACGACCGGGGATTGCTTACTGATTACATAAAATGATTTCCGTTCAGTTTCGGTATCGTGCAGAAGGGTGAAAGATGCCACGGGAGGTCTCTTTTATTGAACGGAGGCGATCAAAATGTATCAAAGATCATCCATATGGTCATTTCAATGGATGCATGCTCCCTTTTTTCATCATTCGATGGACCCATTCCTGTGATGGAGAATTTCCCATTTCAAACGTTTATCTTCCAAAATTATGAAGTTCATGACCAATGGTATTGTTTTTTCTCATTATTCGCTGATCATTAACCTGAACGAAATATATAATAATCTGATGTTCTATCTATTCTCGATGTCATTGAATTGTGAATTGATCCTGTTGTCGCATCACTTCTCAAAGAACAACAGGATCCGTTATGATATGAAAGAAGATGTTTCGGCAGCGATAGGCATTGAACCCTCGACCTATGAACATCATATGATCGAACTGATCAAAATGGGACTTATCGAAAGAAGTAGAGAACATAACGAGAAATATGTTGGACTAACGGAAAATGGTATGAAAAGGATGAAAGATATCATTGAGGAATTAAAGGGAAAATATTTCACTGCGTTGGACCATTCCATACCCTATGATGTCCCTGTTTTCGATATTATTGAACGAATTAAAGATCCATTGCACAGATTATTCCTTGTATCACTTTTTAAAAAAAGAAGGAAGTTCGATCTGATAGATACAATAGAGTCATTTTCGATCATTGATCGTGAAACTTCGATACATAGACTTGTTACCGAATATGAATTCTTCGACACATCAGACAAATACCATCCCATCAATGATTTCATGAAGCTATCATTCCACAGATTCTCGAGGAATAGAAAAGACCCGCAAATGGACATTGATGAATTCCCGGAGGGCTCGGTGGTCCATGCTGATGTCTGTCTGAGAAGTGGCAGGGTCCAGGTGGCACAAGAGATATATGAGAGAATATTGAATAATAAAGATATAACCCGTGATCTGTGGTTCATAAGCAATGCAGGCCTGATCAGGTCGCTCTTCAGAACCAACCGATCTTCCGAAGCTATCTCTTTGATAACTGAACTTGAGAAGAGGATAGATGATAAGCTTCCTTTAGCATACTTGAAATTGTTGCATGCGGACTATCTATCAACAATAGGTAATTTCGATGAGGCAAGCTCTCTATTCAAGAGCTGCATTGGAACTTTTTCCCATTTCCACTGCCCGGAACTACTGGCATTGGCCTACAACAATAAAGGATGTCATTATTATGCAATGGGGGACTTTGTGGAGGCGGAAAAGGCTTGGAATAAAGGCAGGATGCACTGTCAGGAAGCAAAATGCGAATATACCAAAGCCCTTTTGCTGACGAATCTTGCAAGTATTTCAAGATACAAGAGTAACCATGGATCATGTAAGCAAAAATTAAAAAATGCCAGTTTATTATTCGAAAAACACTCGATCCTTGAAGGATTGTCGGTTGTGGAATACAATAGAACGCTATTGTATATCTCCATGAAAGATATGGATAAAGCAATATCCCATTACAGAGAGTCCATTAGGGTCGCTTATCCGCTCCCCCCCACACATCAAGTGGATGAAAGAAAAAAGCTTCTATTCAGAGAGATGGAAAGGTTAAAATATACCCCCGATGAAATCCTAAGTTTTTCCCGGATGATTGATAATATCGAACATTCTGTCCATGATCATGTACCTGAATAACATCCGGATCCCGTTCTATTCCTGTCTCTTGATGGTCTCCCTTTTGATCCTTTCGATCTGTATGAAGGATGTTAAAGCGGATCCTCCGGTAACTGACATGGCGATCATTATTGTGTCCGATTATGAAGGGTATGACAGCATCGAAACGAATAAAGCACTTGCATATTTTGACCATTTGACATCGACATCCATTGATGAAGAAAACATCTTCTTCCTGTGCTCTGACGGGGTTCCAGGTCAAGACTTTCCTGCAAACATTTCAAATGTTCACTATGCATTTGAAGAATTGGCCAAGGATAATTGCCCGAATAAAGATATATACCTATACATAAGCGATAGTGCTCATGGTGATGCATACATGGAATATTATCAATTCATTGATGGAAATATCTGCAGATCGGAGATCGAATATTGGCTTGACAGCATGATGTATTCAAACCTGCATTATATATCGCTCGGCAACCGTTCCGGATCGATCGGCAGCACACTGGTAGATACGACAAGGACTATAATTTCTTCAATGGGCCCAAACGATGACGCTGAAATAGACCTCTTCAATATCACCAGAAGTTTGATCGATCCGGATGCGGACCTGAACGATGATGGAAGTGTCAGTTACATCGAAGCGTTCTACAGTGAAGAGGCAATCCTTGAACAATTTTATCAATACCCTATATTGTGGACATGATATCTTGGAATGGATCATCTACGTGCCAAAATGTTTAAATATACCCCTCTTAAAATCCTAAGAAATCCTCGATAGCTATTTAACATCACATTCCTCATCAATATCGCCCAACAGGGCGG
>JAFGLL010000026.1 GCA_016928095.1 Thermoplasmatota archaeon | reverse complement strand
CCCTATATTATTTATACGCTCAAGGGTTTTTTTAAGATAACCATGAAAAACGGTTCCAATTTTCCTCTTTCCGCCACAAGTCGGAAACAAAAGTGCATCAAAAATACCCCTGGCATAGTGGAAAATTATGGCCGTTATGGACCGCTGATCCGTTCCCTTACGTGCTTATTCATAGTAAACGGCTTGTTTGCCTTCGCATTTTGCTACATGTAGTGAAGGGTTCCTTTGCTGAACCCCATACTCTTCCATTCAGCGTAGGAGATCTTCAGGATATTCTCCCGGATATCCTTATTGTCCACCCTTTCCGGACTTGTTTCGGGATCGTTTAAAAGAATATCCAAAGTCCGGGAAAAGGACCCTAATCATTGAAGTCCCTTTATCTGGTCGATGAGCTCTTTGATGTTCTCCCTCTTCACACCATCAATACCGAGGACCATATTGTTGGCGAGGTCTCCCTCCTTTTCCCACTTCGCTGCGAAATTCAGCATGCCCCTGAGAAGGATGTTCTGGTCTTCTTTCCTGAACCTTCCATGGAAAGAATGGAAGGATATCCTGTTTCCGATCTCATATGGAAAGGAGGCGTCAAGGAATTTCTTACTGAGCTCCTCATCGGGAACATCACAGGACACCGAGAAGACAATGACGTTCTTTTTCTCGATCCTGTGCCAGTTCTTCCCGATCCATTCGTGAGCCACCATCCTTCCACTCAGTATCCAGCTCCCGATGATCACAACGTCGATATCTTTCAGGTCCGGTCTCTTATCCTTTTTAAGATCGATGGCCGGGAACCCCGTTTCCTCCGAGATCCAGTCTGCATACTGCCTGGTGCTTCCGTGCTTGCTCATATAGAGGATGATGCCTTTCATCCGATCACCCCGTAGATCGCGAAAGCTTTCAAAATAGATATTTGTTTATGCGGACCTTTTTTACCCTGGAGCGATCGGGGCGTCTTCCTCCCGCAGTCATTAAAAAAGGGTCTATTCCTCCCATTCATCGGTTTCCCTTCGGGACCTGATCCTTAACACCACCATGATAGTGACCACGGCAAGCATTAGAACGATGATCGAACCCAACCCCAGAACACAAAGAAGACGAACAATGCCTTCTATGTCATCGTCATCATCCGTTACATCATCATCCGTTACATCATCATCCGTTACATCGTCGTCTATGTCATCGTCCAGTATATCATCATCGATGATATCATCGTCGTCCGGTCCCCCGGAGCTGTTCACGATCAACGTCCCCCTGACCTCCGAACTGATGTCACCGGCAAAGGCGAACACCGTCAGGTTCCAATCACCGGATGATAGGTTGACGAGCCGGAGTCCGAACGTTCCGTTCCCGTCCGTACGGGACCTTGCAGCAGGCCTGCCGTCATCCAGCCATATCGCGATCGCGATATCCCGAACGACACTCCCGTTGGACCATGTCACGGTCCCGTTGACGCAGAGGGTGTCTCCCTGCCGGAGTTCGCCGGGGGAACCCGTGTAGATTATGTTCAGTACCGATGGTGTCAGGGGAGATCCTTCCCGGAAAATGATCCGGTTCTTCGAGCTCCCTCCATCCTGGAACGTAGATCTCGCCATGAGGATGTAGGACCCCTCCGAAAGACCTCTCATATCGAACGAGGTCGACAGGTTGACCTCCTCTCCCGCATCCAGCGAGATGCCGAACACGTCGTACAACTCCTCGTGCATCTCCATGTCAAGCAGGGACACCCGGAGGCTGCCTTCCACCTTGAGCTCTCCGAGGTTCGATATCAGAGCCCAGGCCTGGACCAATGACGTGTCGTTGAAAGTATCGGGGGAGACGTGGAGGGAGGAAATGACCGCAGAAACAACACCGACCGAGATATCGAACCTCCTGGTCCCGAGGGGATTCCCGCTCTCCGACCTCAATTCGAGGCATATGCTATGGTGGCCGGTGACATGGTCCGGAACATCCCATGATATCTCGAACAAGGTGGTGCTGTTGATGTTAAGGAGGGTGGAGCGGAGCTCCTCCAAAAATACACCGCTGGCGTTCTCGACCCAGGAGGACAGAGAGACCACCCCTCCTGCCCCTATGGGTCCAACCTCGAAGCTCACCTCGGCGACGTCCCCCAGGCGCAGTGTATTGTTGGGGCCCTCCACCTCGAGGAACCTGGCAGGCCTCTCGAAGAGGTCGATATCGGCGCTCCAGTACCGGCAGTACCTTGCGCTCATCGAGTACATATCGTACTGGAACGGGAAGATGCGTATCACAAGGGTGGTGTTCCCGCTCGGCAGCTCCGAGACCGTCCATTCGTAGCAATTCCGGGGGTACCACGGATCCTCCGGATCGACCGTTCGATTATCTTCCGCATCGGATGACCGGGACTTCCGATCGTCGGTCGATCCCCCGGTATAAAGTGGTATATTGATATCGTCGAGGTATTCCCAGGTCCCCGACATCCTGATCGAGACTGTTGATGTCGACATGTTGAATGGGACGTCGTAGATCAGTTCTTTGTATGGAACGGGTGGCATCCCCTCCACCTCGTACTGCCGGCTGCCCGGGAACGAGGCTTCCGTCCCTTCGGTGATGTTCCTAATCCGGACCTCCCCGAGATCGATGCCCATGCTTCCTCCAGACCTCGTCTGCAGCAAATAGAGTGGCATGGCCTCGAAGAAGCCCGTCTGCCCGGAGCTGACGCCGAATGCCGGGTCCCCGTACAGGTTGTACTCCCTGACCCATTTGGGGTCATCTCCCTGGATCTCCCTCATGAACTTGCGTAGAGCTGCACCGATGGGCATTCCCTCGGCCCAGTCCTCGACCATGCTGATGGCCTCGTTGTTGGTGCTCCTGTAGGATGTCTCGGTCGCTCCGATGAAGACCCCAACACCCGCAAGCACCATGGCCCTCGCGAAGGAGGTGTCGTTGTCGTGGTACCTTCCCGTCAGACAGGCGGAGCTGAAGACGACCGGTCTGTGGGTCCCTTCATCTATCCCGAGGGCGCCAACCTCATCCTCGTAGTAGATGTCGCACCACTGGTCCACGTCGCCGTGGTCCCTGAAGAACAGCAGGTCCCTGTCCGTCATGAAGGGGGCCACCTTTGACTGGAGGTTCTCCCTGGACCTCCCGTAATCCATTATGACGAGCCTGTTCTCGGGTTCTCCGCAGCAGACCGCGATCTCGCAGGGACCATCATTCCCCCCTACTTCCACCACATCCACGCTGCAGGGACCATCGAGCCGGAAATTGAACGGGTCGCCCTTCATCTGCAGGATGTCCGGGTCGAAATAATAGGGCTGAAGGGTCATTCCGACGGCGATGTCGCTTGATGGATAGACACCGAACAGACCTCCCGTGCCGTTGCTCTGTATATATCCCGGTTCGACATCCCCGCCAGCTCCAGTGCTGACCAGACCGCGCCACATGTCAAGACCGGAAGAGAAGAGCACGTAATACCAGCCCTCGAGGTAATCGATATTGACGATGTCGAGCACTCCGTCATAATCCATATCGATGAAGTACAGATTGCTTCCCGGGGTGATATCGAACTCCGTCATCGACCGATCATACAGCTTCACATTACCCGGGGAATAGACCCTCAGATGATCGTCCTGGGTCGAACCGATAACGAGATCATCCAATCCCTGACCGTCATAGTCCACTATCGATATCGGAAAGTCCGGTTCCCATGCAGGGTCTATCGTCACAAGGAGGTTCCCCGATCTGTCCAGAGCCTGGACCACACTCTCCCCACCGACATCCTGGGCCACGAGGATCTCCTTGTCGGGGCCACCGTAGATGTTGCCTATCATCACGACAGCTCCCTCCATTATCTGTAACGGGAAGGTCTGTATCCCCCCATCGATGCTGTCGATGATCCTCACCACATCCTCTTCCGGGGAGATCGTCACCACCTCTCCCCTTCCGTCCATTTCAAGGTCCCCTGCGGCCATGTGCTCCCTCACACCGTCGAATTCCACATCGAAGCTCCTCCTATCGAGGATCTCACCCCTGGGAAACAGCCGGACATCTTCCATCAGAGGGGAAAGGAGCTCATACAGGTCCTCGCCGTTGCCCTGGAAGGTTGCTGCCCCCTCGCCAGCGGTCGTGATCAGGGTCGCAGCCCCCGTATGATCATTCAGGAGGGCTCCTTCGATGACACCGATAGCGGTCCTGAGAGGTATCAGTATCTCATCTGCGGTCCTTCCGATGAAGCGACCCACGATAAGCTCCGGCATCGTTGCTCCACCAAGGAGGGCATACCCAATGTCCGATCCTTGAACCCCACTTATTTCCCACACCGGTATTATCTCATCCTCACCCAGTATTGCCAGATATCCATCCGAGGAATATCCGGGTTTCATGTATCTGGCCCACTCGGTGAGCTCTTGCCTTACCGAGTATTCGCTGAGACCGTTCGGGGGATCGTTATCGATGAACCCGAAGACACCATCCCGAAGGTCGAGCAGTCTTGCGGATTCTTTAAGGACCTCATCCGTTGCGGTCCCTGGAGGCAGGTTGTCGTACAGGGCCTCCCCGCATGTCATCATCAGGTAGTTCGACCCATGATAGGCCTGGTATGCCCCTGCATCCACAACCTCACCATCGGACATGTATCCCCGTGGCAGGCTCATGTAATCACCGTAGCCGATGACGCCATCCAACCTTGAATAGGTGACGAAGGTCGTGTAGGTATATGCCGTCCCGGGCTGGATGGCGGTATACCCTATGCAGTACCCTTCACCGGGATTGAATGCGGGTATCAGTTCGAACGTGATCTCCCTGGAAGCTCCGGCCTGGATATGATCGATCCTCCTTGCCACGATCCAGTAGACCCCGCTGTTCCCGAACGAATAGGTTCCCTCGTCCCCGTCGAGAGGGACGAAACCGTAAATGATGTCCTTCACCACGATGTCCCTTGCGGCCCCACCGCCCGCATTCGTCACGGTCAGATGGGAAACGAGGTGCGTTCCGTCGATCGTGACGTCTCCTCTCTCGACCACCAGGTTGGGGTCCCCCGGTTCGACGATATTGTGGACCAAGAAGGACCGGGTCTGCTCGCTCATATCACCATGAGCATTCCACGCCCGGAGGGTGACATTATGGGGACCGTCCTCGTCATCGACCGTGAACCAGGTGTAGTGCATATTGAGCGTGCCCGTGATAACCTCCCTTGAGACCCTATCGACCTCGGTCCCGTCAATGAACCATGCGGCACTCGCAACACCACCCGGGTCCCGACAGGTTCCGGTCAGCCAGAAGACACCATTGGTGATCGGGACCTCGGAGGTCGAAATGATCGTGACATGCATCGTCCCCAGTTCCGATGCGAGCACCTGGAACGCCGACGAGAACGTGAAGGTGTGGTCCTCCCCGTCCGTCACGACGATGGTCATATGGTGGTCCCCGGGGACGTATATGGAGAAATCGTGGTCCATTCCGGAAATATTTCCCCTGCCCATCCCGGCCTGGGTCATCACCAGGTTCCCGTCGATGAGCATATCGACCCTCTGTATCCCTTCTCCGTCCGATGCCTGGAAAGGTACCCTGTGGACCCCCTGTCCGAACTGGAGCGCCCCGGGGCTGAAGGACCCCGAGGGCATCGATGCGCTGAAAAGGGGCTTTGTCGTGAAGGTCAATTGTCCGGACACCAGCGAACGCCCGTTCTCGTCGGAAGCGAGCACCTCGAAGATGTACTGGGTCCTTGGCGACAGACCCGTAAGCTCCACGGATCCCTCGAGGGCGAGGGCCGTCTGACCGGTGGATGCGAGGTTCGATGATACCCGGCCATACCTGACAAAGCACCTCGTTGGGACCGATGTGCTCCATCCGATCGTTGCGTTGCGGATGCCCGTGGACGACACTTCCGGTGGGTCGCTGAACTCCAGGGGATCCAACCTCCTCCAGGTGATATTGAAATAATTGTCGTGATCGTCCATCTCGCCGACCCAGTTATAAGGGTCGACCGCAACGCTCAAACGAACAGGAGAGAGGGAGGGGTCCCATGACCAATTCATCTGGATCGGGACCGTTTCACCGGGGGCCAGGTCGTAGATCCCCTCCACGTGGTCTTCCAGTGTGCCGTTGACCCATATTCCGGTATAGAGCCAGGTGTTCGCCTCGATCATTCCCCTGTTCCCTATTATCGCAGTCGTGTTCCCGGAGGTCCGGTCCCTGTAGACCATGCTCACGTAGAGGTCTGGCAGGTCCCTGAACCATCGCTCCGTCCTGATATCGTTGGAGAGGTTCTGCTCGTTGTCCGCCGTCGAGAACTCGATCTTGACGCTCACCACGACCTTTGTAAGGTTCCAGGGGATCGGGTTCTCGTATATCACCTCCATCTTACCGTTCTCGTCAGGCATCCAGTAGAGGTTATAGGATGCGGCAAGGACCCCCCAGTAGGACAGATTGACATAGAAGGAACCCGCTATCTCGCCGCTTATCTTCCCGAGCCTGCAAAGGACCCCCCATCCCCCTATCATCGATAGGTCCTCGACGGCAAGGTCAAGCTCATCAGCCCTGGACTCCCGAGAGCCCCAACCCACCCCGGATACGGGAAGGATGAGGAGAGCTATCATGACCGCTGCAATGCAATTGATATCCCAAAACGGCTCCTCGAACTCTCTGCCAGACCCTCTTCTATACATAAAGTTACAAATAATGTCCAATTACCTATTTGTTACTATCATCCACCCCTGGATCCACATCTTACCCGGTCTCTCGATGAGAGCAGGTTCCATTGAACAGTATCATTGGTCCTGATCCCCTTCCATATCTGGATCGCACCGAGATCCGAAAATATCATCCTTTTGGATCCTTTTTCCATTCGCTCATGCGCAGTTCTCGAATTCCGTCGGTCCCTGATGAATACATACCAAACCATGGCCGATGGCCCGATCTCATTTCTCCGGGAAAGCCTCTTCGAGTCTCTTCCTGATGCTGAACGCTGACCAGATCGGGACCCCGACCTGAGCGATCACCATGAACGGGATGAAACATAAACCTACAATTAACATGATCATTACGGAAATGAATATCCATCCAAAAACGATAATGGCTATCCATACGATCAAACGTATGATCCCTTCCTTGATTAGGCCGGAGAACATGTAACCGATGCCGAGGATCCCGAACAGACCACCGACAAGCTCTATGATGAAGGCAAGGTTCTTGTCGACATTCTTTATCTCGTCCTCCATAAGGACCACCTTGATAACGATTGTAACCTGTGTATAAATACCCTGTGCAGGGAGCCCCGGGCAATAAAGAGTGTCCTACAATGATCTTCTTGCCCTCTCCTCGAGGGCATCCACCTCTTTCATGAGCTCTTTCGGGAAGCGTTCCCCGAACTTTTTGAAGTGCTCCCTGATGTCAACGACCTCCTGGAGCCATTCTTCCCTGTCCACCTTCATAAGCTCCGCCATCCGGTCCTCGGATATGTCCAGACCGGAGGTGTCGAGGCCTTCATGGGTGGGAACGTTCCCTATGGCGGTCTCCACCCACCCACCGGAATTCTCGGTCCTCTCGAAGATCCATTTCAGCACACGGATGTTCTCCCCGAACCCGGGCCATATCCATATTCCGTTCTTGTCCCTGCGGAACCAGTTGACCCTGAAGATCTTCGGAAGCTTGGAAGGGTCCCTGTCCGCCCCCAACTTCATCCAGTGCGAGAAATAGTCCCCCATATTGTAACCGCAGAACGGAAGCATCGCGAACGGGTCCCTCCTAAGCTCCCCGAGGGTCCCGTCGGCCGCCGCAGTCTTCTCGGACCCCATGATGGCCCCCAAAAAGACACCGTGGGACCAGTCGAACGCCTCGTAGACCAGCGGCACGACCCTCGGGCGCCGCCCACCGAACAGTATCGCCGATATAGGTACACCCTCGGGATCATCATATGAGGGGTCCAGCACCGGGGACTGACACACGGGTGATGTGTAACGTGAGTTCGGATGCGCGGCAGGCCTTCCGCAGCCAGGATGCCAATCCTGGCCCTTCCAATCGATGAGCATTGAAGGTACTTCATCGGTCATCCCCTCCCACCACACATCGCCATCAGGCGTCATCGCCACATTGGTGAAGATCGTGTTCGAGTCCAAGGTCATCATTGCATTGGGGTTCGTCTTCATGGATGTACCCGGAGCCACCCCGAAGAACCCCGATTCCGGGTTGATCGCATAGAGCCTACCGTCCTTGCCGAAGTTCATCCACGCAATATCGTCCCCCACACACTCCACCTTCCACCCCGATATGGAAGGCACCATCATTGCAAGATTCGTCTTCCCGCAGGAGCTGGGGAACGACGCCGTAATGTATTTCTTTACGCCTTCGGGAGAGGTTATCCCCAGTATGAGCATGTGCTCCGCCATCCATCCTCTATCGCGCGCCATCACCGATGCTATGCGGAGGGAGAGGCATTTCTTCCCCAGGAGCGCGTTCCCACCATACCCGCTCCCGTAGGACCAGATCTCCCTCTCCTTCGGAAAGTGGGAGATGAACTTGTAATCGTTGTTGCACGGCCAGGGAATGTCCTTCTGGCCCGGTTCGAGGGGCATGCCCACTGAATGAAGGCAGGGTATGAACTCCCCCTCGGGTCTCATTATGTCCAGGACCTGCTTTCCCATACGGGTCATTATTCGCATGTTGCATACAACATACGGGGAATCCGTAAGCTCCACGCCTATGCGGGATATCTTTGAGCCAAGCGGCCCCATGGAGAACGGGACCACGTACATGGTGCGCCCCCTCATGGACCCGTCGAAAAGGGAGGTCAGTATCCCTTTCATCTCCTTGGGATGGCACCAGTTGTTGGTGGGCCCCGCATCATCCTTGTCCTCCGTGCATATGAAGGTCCTCTCCTCGACCCGTGCGACATCCCTTGGGTCCGACCTGCAGAGGTAGCATCCCGGCTTCTTCTTCTCGTTGAGCTTGATGAATGTCCCACTGCTCACCAGGAGGGCGCACAGATTGTCGTATTCCTTCTGGGAGCCGTCACACCATTGAACGCGGTCCGGCTTGCACAACCGGACCATCTCCTCCACCCATTCATACAGGTCCTTGTTGAGGGTCATTGTAACACGGGCCCGGGGACAAAGGAACATGTCCTTAAACCTTTCGAACCGTTTGTAATGTAATTTTTCAGTGTGGATCGATAATGTCCTGAAAAACCTGCATGGATATTACCGAACGTCCTTGGAACGTATTCATAGGCATCCAGTCGCTGTTCCCAAAGTTCCTCCAACGAAACTGTTTATATAATCTATTATTCATATTTCACAACAGGACCCGGACAGGGAGGCCTTTCATGACGGAGCGTGAACATATCTCATTGCTGATCGTAACGATGCTAGTCCTTACCGTTTTCCTCACAGCCATCCAGGCGGGGGCGGAGGGTGACCCGGGTTCATGCCCCCCACCGACAAGGATCAGGACACCACACGCCCCGATATCCATTGTATCGGATACGGATCTCGCCACACAGGCGGCATCCGAGAGCTGGCCCGGGACAGGGAGCGGGTCCGACCCATATATCATCTCGGCATTGGAGATCAACGGGAGCTGCTACAAATACGGCATCTACGTTAAAGATACGACCGTGCATTTCGTGATCTCCGACTGCGTCATCATGGACACGAACGATCTGCTGGCCTACCCTTCCGGTTCCGGGATCTGGTTTAACAACGTCCAACACGCGACGGTACTGGACTGTGAGATCATCGGGAACCTGAAGTACGGGCTCTATCTGTACGATTCCCGGGACATATCCCTTACGGACACGATATCGCAAAATGGTCCCGACGCCTGGGGGATGTACCTGTTATCTTCCTCCGGTGTTGTCATCAACGGATGCACGGTCCAGGGCAACGAGCAGGGTATCCATCTCGAGGATACCACCGGGTCCATGAGGAACTGCACGATCAGGGATCATCCCTACCACGGTATCGAATTCTATTCCACCTCCGGTCTGAAGATCGAAGACAATCTTATAGAGGACAACGGGGAGATGGGGGTGTACATTCGGGGGAACAGTGTCGACAACGAGTTCCACCGCAATGTGTTCAAGAACTGCTCCTTCGGTATCAACGGAAAAAAGGAGGTATTCACCACCAACCACATACCCGTGGACAACACTGTGAACGGTCTTCCCATCTATCAATTCAAGGACCATATAGGGACGGGAGAAGAAATTACCTCCGGAGGTGGGCAGCTCATTCTCGGGAACGTATCGAACGTGGTCATCTCCGGGGTGAACATATCCCGGGCTAGCGAGGCTATCATCCTGGGCTACTGCCACAATGTGACGGTAAGGAGTTCCAACCTTTCCCTCAACGAGCGAGGGATCGAGATATGGTACGGGGACAACATTACTGTGAAGGACAGCGTCTTCCTTGACTGCGACCGTCTGGGTATTTATATCGAGTCCATCGAGGATTGTGTTTTTCGGGGTAACCATATCGTGAACGTGGAGTATGGTATAGCCGGAGATGGTCCAACGAGGATCCTGGCCGAGAACAACACCATATCGTATTGCTGGTTTGGCATCTATCTTACAGGATATGGAGTGGTCATCAAGAACAATATCATAACAGGTTCCGATATGCACGGGATCTTGATGGAGATGGGGTTCGATTCCACGGTCCAGGGTAACATCGTATACGGCCAGGGATATTCCGTCTCTGCCGGAAAAGGTATCTCCGCATATTCCACGGAAGACTGCATTTTCATGGACAATCGTTTGATCGGGACCAAGAAAGGGATAGAGCTCTACGAGACGAAACGAGCCAGCATATCGAACAATACTATCGATTCATCCCTCGAAGAAGGTATCCTGCTCGTCGATCCGACGAACTGCACCCTCACCGGGAACCTCATCTACAGGAGCGTGGGTCCTGCGATCAATGTCCAGGAGGACTCTGACCCGCCCGGGGACAACCTCTTCTGGTACAATTCGTTCTTGTACAACAACGGTACCACGTCGATGTACACATCCGGAAAGTTCCAGGCCTTCGACATGACAGGCCTCGATGACTGGTACTCGTCCACGGAGGGAAAAGGGAATCACTGGAGCGACTTGACCGCCCCCGACGTGGATGACGACGGGATCGTGGATACGCCCTATTTACTGTCCGGAGGAGCGATGGACGAGAGGCCGCTCGTGGAGCAGCCTCTGCTGCTGGTCACTCCACCCACCGATGTTTCAGCACAGGGCGGGAGGGAGACCGTCAATATCTCCTGGGGCCTGCCTCTCTTTACAAGGTCCGGCCAGATAAGCGGTTACAGGGTGTACCGGAGCGTGAACGGTTCGGACCCCTCGCTCCTACAGGAACTCCCCGGCGATGCAGGCCATCTGCTGGACATGAACGTTGACAACAGCATCCTCTACGATTACTCGGTCATGGCCTTCAACAGGTACGGGGACGGGGAGTTCAGCCCGACGGTCCAGGCAGCTCCTGATTCGAGCCCCCCGACCATCTACATCATTTCCCCAACCGAAGGCTCCTTCTGGAACGTTTCCTCTCTCGAAGCGTCCTGGGAGAGCGCTGACAACACGGGTGTCGCGGGGCACAGGATCAGGCTAGATGCCGGGAACTGGACAGAGGTGGGAACGGAAACGACCACGTTGATATCCAATCTTACGGAGGGAGAGCATTTACTTGATGTCGAGGCCTATGACGCCCTTGACAATTCGGTCATGGCAACCTCCCGGTTCCATATCGACCTCACACCTCCTGTTATCGAGATCATCTATCCGGTCAGTGGATCCTTTATATCGACACCATCCCTGGAAGCGATATGGCAGTCCGACCTCGAAAGTGAAGGCAGGTGGCAGATCGATGACGGAGAGTGGAATGTTCCATCCGGTGTCAACCGGACCCTTCTCGAGAACCTCACCCCTGGCTGGCACGTCCTCGAGGTGGAGGTCATGGACGAGGCGGGAAACATGGGCCGAGACCGCATAGGTTTCTTATTTGACCCCTATGCTCCCGTGATCGTGATAATAGAACCCGCGGAGGGGGAAGAATTCAAGGGGCGCCCGATAAATGCATCCTGGACCGCGGACGGGACGGGATCGTCGATCGTAGGATACAGTATCAAGCTGGATTCTGGCCCCTGGAAGGACGTGGGTCTTGCCACATCGATGATACTCATGGGTCTGGAGAAAGGGGGCCATACTTTCGGGGTATCTGCCAAGGACGAAGTGGGCAACACGAATACCGTTTTCGTGAATTTCACCGTAACTGCCGACATACCGAACCCACCGCCCCCCGGAAAAGGACTCGTCATGGGGACCGTGAACGACAAGGATGGTGACCCTATACGCAACGTCAAGGTTACCTCCGACACGGGAGAAGAAACAAAAACCGACAGCAGCGGGATGTTCTCCATCGAGCTGCCTGCAGGAAGCAGGACCCTCACCTTCACCAGGGACGGCTACGAGATCAGGGATATCACCATCATCGTCGAGGAGAACAAGACCCGAGAGATGGAACCCCTGGTCATGGAGGATAGCCCCTCGGACAGGGAGGATGACGAGAAATGGATGTATCCGTGTCTGTGTGGTCTTGTGGCGATCATCATCCTCATATCGATCATCGTGGCACTGGTGGTGGTCATCGTCTCGCGGAGGAGATATAGAAGCATGCCTGAAGAGTGAGCTTCGAAGCTTGCCTCGTTCCGTTCGGGAACCCCTCACTGCTGCTTCTTCCCGATATATTTGAGGTCAAGACGGCCGTTCACCATCATCCCCCTCCTGACCCTCTTGAACAGGTCGAAGAGGCCCATCATGTCCTCCTGGAGCTCGGGCAGCATCTCGAAGAGGACCCAGGTCAGGAAGACCATCATCACCAGAGAGAGAACCTTGGCGTAGATGTTGTGGGCATCGTAGAAGGACATGATACCGCCGTAAGTGACCGAGATCACTCCCACGTTCCGGAATATGTTCGTCAGGAAGATCACCGGGACCACATAGAGGAAGGCCCTCCATTTCCGCTCCTTATCGGACATCCTCATTATGTTCCTTATACCGTTCCTTCTAGACCTGGCCAGGAAGGAGGGACCGGTCCTCCGAAGTTCTTTCCTTGCCCACCCCATCCATTCGCTCTTATCGGTATCGGTCGCAAGAATGGCCGCCGTGAAAAGGAACATGGCGAGAGCAGCGGTGCAGGCGAAGACGATCCTGACGGCCATATCGCCCGGGTCACCCGAAAATATCACCAACCCCTCGTTCACGCCCATGGGGAAACCGGACTGCATCGAGACATCATGCCCGAAGATGACCAAAACGGCGTATGTCATCCATGCTACCACGTAGATCATGAACCCCTGTGTGAACGGGATATGCTCCAGTATGAAATATACAGCACCCGTCATGAACGCGGTCCTGGAGAGCCATGCAAGCGACCTGGTATCCTCTTCCCATCTGTGATCGAGGTAGCAATGCCAGGCCACGAAGCAGAAGAAGGCGAAGCCGAGAAGTGCCAGGACCCCGTTAACGACATCCATGTGCCCGGGGTCCAGATAGAGCAGTCCCTGTGTCATCCAGTATGATCCGAACAGGATGGCACCTGCCCCCCTCAACAGGGGCGATATCCGCCACCAGTTGCGGTAGGCAAGCCCCATGAGGACCAGTGAAGGAAGTAACAATCCAACATCCCACGGCCGGAGAGTGTCGATCGCTTGTTCGACCGGGGCCAGGTCGATCAGGCCCGAAATATTACATGTGTTCATCACTGGTTATGCGGAAAAGCTCCATAATAATTAAATTACTGGTCATATCGGCTAGTGTGCGATGCAGGTCGGAGGGATTCAGGGAGAGATGACGAGCTCGAACAACCTATCGATCTCGGGGTTGGTCTTCCCCTCCGCAACCAGAACGAAGTTGATGTCAACGATCACGGGTTTTTCCAGCAGATGGTCCGCATATACCGCCCTCAATGTGTCGTAATATGTCCTTGCCGTGGAATGATCGGGAGCGGAGAACCTGAGCACAAGATCATACTCTCCGTTGACCTGGAACGCATCTATCAGCCTCACGTTCTTCTTTTCCGGTTCTCTGTTCTTTATCCTGTTGACCATGGTCTCCGCCATTTCCCTTATCATCGGCCTGAGCTTCATCAGGATGAGGAACGTTGCCTTTCCCTGCTTTCCCTCATCAACGACAGCGGTATAACCCCAGATGATATTCTCTTTCTCCATGTTCTTCTTCTTTCTCCAGAGCGTCTGACGGTATGTCTCCACTTTCTTCGAGATCTCCCTCATGCTCCGGGTGGGATCTTCGAGGAGCTCCTTCAATATCCTGTCATCAAGGTCTTTGGTATTACTTTTGGCCTTCTTTCTTTTCATAACGACACCAACTGCCTCATACCCTGTGGGAAAATATGTTATAATGTCTTTCATTTTAAAATGTTCTTGTCCTCTTGCTTCACGTGACGACCGGTCCGCCTCCTTTCATGGTATTTCCTCCGGGCCGATTCAGAACCCGGTCCTCTGGACATGGGCCCATTGTTCCGTTTACCCGGCACGGCCAAAACTAAAAGATATGACACTCTGGAAGATATTTGATACCTTTTTAGACAAATGGTTTTACAAAATGGGATATCCGCCAAAGAACCGTTATAATATACCGGCATGTTGGAACAGCAAGATATTTATAGGGATATCATATCAGCAATCGTCCCAAGGTTAGCGGACCAAGGAGAGATTCGTTTGGCTGAAAAAGGTTTCAATGCCTATCACATGGCGCAGACACAATTCGACAATGTTGCTGAGAAACTCGAGATGGACCAAGCTGTAAGAGCATTGCTCCGAGAGCCTCTAAGGGAATACCATTTCCTGATCCCAGTCAGAATGGATGACGGGGCTTTCAGGATATTCAAAGGTTTCAGGGTACAGCACAATGATGCCAGGGGTCCTTGCAAGGGAGGGATCAGGTTCCACCCGCAGGAGACAGCGGATACGGTTAGAGCTCTGGCTATGTGGATGACCTGGAAATGTGCGGTTGCTGACATCCCCCTGGGAGGAGGAAAGGGAGGGGTGATATGCGACCCTCACGATCTCTCCATGAGGGAACAGGAAGCCCTCTGCCGCGGCTGGGTAAGGCAGATATACCTCAACGTCGGACCGGTCCAGGACGTCCCTGCTCCTGATGTGATGACCAGCGGTCAGCATATGCTCTGGATGCTGGACGAGTACGAGCGGTTGTCAGGCGGCAAGTATCCCGGTTTCATAACGGGTAAACCGGTCGGAATGGGGGGATCCCTTGGCAGGACGGAGGCGACCGGTTACGGTGTCATCTATCACACAAGGGAGGCCCTGAAGGACATCGAGATGGACATCTCAAAGACCACGGCAGCGGTCCAGGGATTCGGTAACGTAGCCCAGTATCTTATCGAGCTTTACAACCAGTACGGAGGCAAGGTCAGGTCCGTATCCTGCTGGGACCAGCAGGAAAAGAAGGCCTTCACCTTCATAAAGAAGGAGGGTGTGAACCTTCCAATGCTGAGAGGGATCACCGACAGGTTCGGTTCCATAAACAGGACCAAGGCCAAGGACCTCGGCTACGAGATCACGGCGGGTGAGGAATGGATCGACCAGAATGTGGACATCCTGTTTCCGGCCGCTCTCGAGAACTCCATCACAGGGACGAATGTCGAGAGCATCTCCAAGCAGGTGAAGTTGATAGCGGAAGGTGCCAACGGCCCGACCACTCCCGAAGCGGATACCGTGATAAACGGCAGGAAGATAACGCTGATCCCGGATTTCCTTGCCAATGCCGGAGGTGTTACCTGCAGCTACTTCGAGCAGGTGCAGAGCAACATGAACTACTTCTGGTCCAGGGACGAGGTGCTCGGGAAACTCGATGAGAAGATGACAATGGCCTTCCATGCGGTCCTTGACCTATCGAAACATCGTGACGTCCCTCTGAGAGAATCCGCATACATGATCGCCATCTCAAGGGTTGCAGAAGCCTGCCACATGAGGGGTTGGGTCTGAAGTCCCTTTCCGTCTAGGCTGATTTATTATCGGAGTATTCCCATATCGGGCCCATGGTGGAGGGTGATCACACGGACCATAAAGGTCATTCTGAAGCAGCCCGGCTGTCCGAGGGGTCCGACCCGGAAGCTCAGCATGGTTCGGGTTGGTACTGGTCGTTACGCAGTATCGTGGTCCTTTCCACGGACTATGACAGGATGATCATGGAGGAGGAGGATTCGCTCACATCTTCCCTGAACCTGAGATATTCGAGCGCTGAACTGGACTTCACCCCCTTGATAGAGTATGTGGGTTCCGAAGAGGAAGCGATCAAGGCGGTCGAAGCGGTGAATGCCGACCTGCTGATCGTTGTCAACAGGATACCTGAGATGGGGTTCGAGGCGTTCGCTGGAATGGTCAGGTCCGTTTCCGGATCGACCGCCCTTGCTTATCTTACAAGGGATATCGGCGATCTATGTAACGACCGAAATGGTCTGGATGTCTCACCTTTCCTCGGACCTATCCTCATCAAGAGGGACTCGACCATCCCCCATATCATACAGCTGATCGAGGATACCATCTTTCTCGGGTCAGACCTCGGCGATGAGGGGTTGTCCCGCATCGTTATCATCTCGATCAAGGACCCCCACCGGAGGCATCTGGTAGTAAGGACCGTGTCCGATGCCATATGGGGCCATATATGCCGCCTCAATGCCTCCCGATCCTCTATGGTCGACAAGGTCAGGACATTCATCAGAAGACCGAGGATGCTCGTTGTACCCGAACCCTCGATCACAGGGGGAATAATAAAGGCCCTCATGGACCGGGCATCGATATCGATAACGGACACGGAGGATGTGTCTGACCAGACCGGCGGGAGCATCTTTCGCGTATCCTCGGGGACCGAAGGGTCCGAGATAATAGAATTTATCGAAGGGGCGATAGGTCCAACCCATGACCTGAAGTCCCTTGAGATGGCCCTCAGGAACCTTCCTCAAGATACCGTTAATAGACCTCTATATTATGAGATGATCAGGCCCTGGTTGATAGGATCGACGGAGTTCGAGCTCGTTCGGAAGCTTGATACGTTATATCCCGATGGGCGATCGGATGTCATTTCCAAGGGCTTGATCATTGAAGCCATATCGGGATCGGCCAGGCTTTCAAGGAAGAGAACGATAATGGAATTCTCAAGGGAGTTCTTCGATAGGGAGGATTTTTCGAAGATCGGTTCCGGTCAACTCGGGGGAAAAGGGAGAGGGCTCGCTTTCCTGAAAAAGCTGATATCCGAGATCGACACCGACAGATACGAAGGCCTGAACATAAGGGTCCCGAGGACGGTCGTCCTTGCATCGGATGTCTTTGACCTGTTCATGAGAATAAATAAGCTGGACCCGGACAGGTTCTCCGATATGGATGACGCTCGTATAACGGAAATGTTCCTGGGATCCGATCTCCCCAATACCATCACCGGGGATATAAGACATTTCACCGGATCCGTCAGATCACCGATCGTGGTTAGATCCTCCAGTCTTCTGGAGGATGCATTGATGAAACCCTTTGCGGGTATATACGCATCCGTCATGCTCTCCAACTCGAGCATAGAGCTTGATAAACGTTTCATGCATCTCTGCATGGGAATAAAGTACGTCTATTCCTCGACCTTCCATGCAAGGGCACTCTCATACATCGATTCCACTGACAGCCGGGGGAACGATGAGAAGATGGCCGTCATCATCCAGGAGGTGGTTGGCCAGAAACACGGAGATCTCTACTATCCGAGCTTTTCAGGGGTCGCCCGATCATTCGACTACTGGCCCTATGGCGGATGCTCCAGCAAGGA
This sequence comes from Thermoplasmatota archaeon, assembly GCA_016928095.1. Taxonomy (GTDB): domain Archaea; phylum Thermoplasmatota; class Penumbrarchaeia; order Penumbrarchaeales; family Penumbrarchaeaceae; genus JAFGLL01. Next base: position 13,288 of record JAFGLL010000026.1, on the reverse strand, counting down.
TGGCACGGTCCATCTTGCGGTCGGCCTCGGCAAGATGATAGTCGAGGGAGGCAGCTCCCACAAATTCTGTCCGAAACACCCACGGTCCCGCTTCACAGGCTCCCCCAGGGAATCCATGGAAATGAGCCAGCGCTGTTTCTATGCACTGAAGAAAGGTATCACAGTGAAATCCAACGAATTCTCAGAAGATGTCCAGATGGTCAAGGTGGATATATCCACTGCGGAGAGCGACGGGATAATGGACCTCCTTGCGTCCACCTATTCCTACGAGAACGACAGATTATATCCCGGGACAGGGAGGGATGGACCGCGAGTGATGGATTTTGCCCCGATCCTTCAGATGGGCACCATCCCTCTCGCCGCTTTCCTCGATGACCTGCTCACCTGGTCGGAAGCGGCCCTTGGAACCCCCGTGGAGATAGAGTTCGCGGTGAACCTCGATCCCGATGACCCGAACAAGGCCGACCTCTACCTCCTGCAGCTCAGGGGCATGAGGAGCAGGGATACGATCTCCAGCGTGGATATCGAGAACATCGCGGAGAGCTCGGTGGTCGCCCGCTCCGGGCGGACACTTGGCAATGGAGCGTTCCTTATGAAGGATGTCGTCATGGTGAAAGATAACATACTTGACGCGAGGACGGCAGATCCCCTGGTCCAGGAGATCGGCAGGTTGAACACATCCCTTGTTAGGGGGGGGAGACCTTACCTGCTCCTGGGACCTGGACGATGGGGGTCATGCGACCCCTGGCTGGGCATTCCGGTATCATGGGATGATATCTCGGGTGTTCGTGTGATAGCCGAGAGACCCGTGGGGGACAGGAGCATCGATCCCTCCCAGGGTTCTCATTTCTTTCAGAACATCTCATCTTTGAAGCTCGGATATCTGACCTTTAGCGTCTCCGAGGATGCAGCCGCGGATTGGACCAGACTGGTCAAGGCTTCTGACATTCTCACGAGAGGGGATGTCCAGCATCTGAGGCTCGATCGGGGTTTCAATATCACGATAGACGGATCGTCCGGAAAAGGTATTATCCACCTGTCCGACGATCTTGATGGGCAGACCGAAGGAGGTCATTTACGGGGATAGAGAAATATGGATGTGGATGTGTTGGAAAATGCCGATTAAGAGAACGAATAAAAAAAAGAAGGTTCACAACAAGGTTGAGGATGAGCTCAACAGGAAGGACAGTGAGCTGAAAGAGCGCATCAAGGAGCTCAATTGCATCTACCGCATATCCGAGATAGTGGAAGAACTTGGCGAGGATATGGACAGGACCATGGATATGGCCGTCAACGCCCTGCCCGTGGCGATGAGATTTTCCGAGATCGCATCGGCGCGGATAACCATAGGAGAAAAGGAATACAAGACATCCAACTACAAGGAGACGTCGTGGCTGCAGGAGATCGATATCAGGGACGGTAATACGTCACTGGGAAAGATAGAGGTAAACTATCTCGAACAGGTGGATGCTGATGGGTCCGAACCCTTCCTGAAAGAAGAGATCAAGCTTCTCCGGGTGATCTCGGATATCCTCAAAAAATACATCCTGAAATATTATTCTGACGGGGAGGTCAAGAACTATCTCTCCCAGTTAAAAAATCTGGTCTCGGACAAGGGTTCGGGTTTCGAGAACATGCTTGATTCTTCTCCAAGGAAGGGAGAGGAATGGAAGGTAATAATAGACCTGTTGCACAAAACAGATACGGAGACATATCTTCGGATGAGCCGGAGGATGATGTACTATCTCGCCCACCACCGCGAGGGGAGTCTGGACGGTCTCCTACAGAGAATGTCGCCATCGGGTCCGGAATTCAACGACCCCCTCGAATCCAATATGCCGAATCCCAGGTTCGATATCGAAGCCCTGATAGAGATACAGAAAGGTGTCTTCGACCTTGCATCAAGCTACCTGACCTCGAACGAGATAATGGACCTGCTTATCAAATGGCTCAAGGAGAACAAGTCAAGGCCCCTGCTCCTCGTATCGGAGCAGAGCAGGATCCCACTGGAAGACCTCCATACCTCCATGGACCAGTATATGAAGATCCCGGAGCAGGATCGGGTCCTTCCGCCGGAAGAGGACAGGACGATCCGGACGAACCTTATCAGGAGGTTGTTGAACGACCGTACGGATTTCATCAACGTCGCCACGGATTACCTGAAGATAGAGGATTTCAATGATATCCTTCAAAGGTTCATCGGACACTACCATGGGGTGGGTGGCCTCGGGGGCAAGGCTTCCATGGTCTTCCTGGTGGAGAAGATCTTGAAGAAGGAACTCTCGATGGACCCGGACCTGGAAAGCATAGGATTTGCAAAAAGCTTCTATCTCGGGACCGATGCAATGAGAGAGTTCATACACTACAACGCCCTGGATGAGGTCGTACAGGTCAAATACATGGAGCCTCTCGAGATCAAGAAGGAGCAGCCTTTCCTAGAGCAGATCTTCAAGAACGGCACGTTCGTCCCAGAGATCGTGAACTATCTGAAGGACATATTGAGAGAGTTCGATAAATGCCCTATCATCGTCAGGTCCTCGAGCCAACTCGAAGACAGTTACGGGGCGGCTTTCTCGGGGAAATACAAGAGCCTGTTCATAACCAACCAGGGAACAGAGGAGGAGAGGCTCACCTCCCTGATGGATGCGATAGCCGAGGTGTGGTCCTCCACTTTCGGGCCCAATCCCATAGAGTATCGAAGAGAGAGAGGGATGCTCGACCTGATGGAGAACATGGGGGTCCTGATACAGCAGGTCGTGGGGAATTATATCGGACCCTACTATACACCTGCCTTCGCCGGGGTCGCCCTATCGAACAATGAATTCCGATGGTCCCCGAGGATCAATCGCAGGGATGGTATCCTCAGGCTGGTCATGGGATTGGGTACAAGAGCAGTGGACCGGGTTGCGAACGACTATCCCCTCCTGGTATCTCCCATGAAACCCGGGATCCGGGTGAACACCAGTGTCGAGGATATTGTAAGGTATTCTCAGAGGTACATGGATGTCATGAACATCAAGGACCATCGTCTGGAGACCTTGCCTGTGGATATGTTCATCGAGGACTATTCGGGGGAATACGTCTGGCTTGACAGGATACTTTCGATCTACAAGGACGGCACCCTGGTGGATCCCAAGGCTTTCATGCCGGGGAATGACCCGGGGGATATCGTGGTCACGTTCAACGGTGTTATCGAAAGGACCAATTTCATCGGCCAGATCAAGAAGGTGATGAAACTCCTCAAGGAAAAGCTCGGAACCCCGGTCGATATAGAGTTCGCTCACGACGGGAACAAACTGTACATTCTCCAGTGCAGGCCCCAGATCGAGGGTATCGTGGCCGGTAAGATCACCGTCCCCGCGAACATACTCAAGAAGGACACGGTCTTCAGGGCAAACAGATACGTAACATCCGGATTGGTGGAGAATATCGATTATATAGTATATGTCGTGCCGGAACTGTATGAGAAGCTCGAGAGCCGGGAGGACATGATGACGACCGCGAATTTGGTCTCCCGGTTGAACCTCGCCCTTCCGAAAAGGAAGTTCGTTCTGATCGGACCTGGTCGATGGGGTAGTAGAGGGGATATCAAACTCGGAGTACCTGTCCAGTACGGTGACATCAACAACACATCGATCCTTATAGAGGTCGCCCGTTCAAGGGGGGGATACGTACCCGAGCTTTCCTTCGGGACCCACTTCTTTCAGGACCTCGTCGAGACGAACATCCATTATCTCCCACTCTATCCCGAGGAGGAGGGCTCGTTCCTGAACGAAGAGCTGATGACCCTCAGCGAGAACAGGATAGGGGATCTGGTCCCGGGGATACCGGCCGAGATGGAGAATGTTGTCAAGCTCATCAGAACCTCCGACCTGTCGGGCGGTGGGTCCATGAACGTGGTGATGGATGGAGAGGCAGGAGAGGCGTTGGCATACCTCACCTCACCCGATCACACCTCATGGAGGCTGAAGAAGATCGAGGAGGTCCTATCGGACATGGATGCTAAGTCGCTTGGTGTCGAAGAGATCTACCTTATCGGTAGCGTGAAGGAGAACCGAGCCGGGCCAGCATCGGATATAGACCTGATAGTCCTCTTCAACGGGAGCCGAACACAGTTCGAGAGGCTTGAGGATTTCATGCAGGAATGGAGCGAGAAGCTCGACGAGGAGAACTTCCATCGGACCAATACAAGAACGGGTGGGCTTATCGACCTGCATGTGGTCACCCATCAGGATATCGCGGATAGAACACCCTGGGCATCACATATCCGGTCGATATACGATCCTGCAAGGAAGCTGAACCTCAACAGATGATCAGCTCTCTTATTGCCCCGTCCGGGGAATCGGGGTCGAACCTGATCAGTGCAAGTTCGCTGCCATCATGGGCAGCGGTAAGACAGCGTGTCCCTCCGATATACTGGGACCAGCTGCCACTCAGCCTCGCGGATTCATGGATGTGACCGTGAAGGGTGAGTCTTGGCACCCTTTGCTCGATGAACCTTCTTATGGCTATGGAGCCAACATGATGGTCGAGGGGTGCATGATCATACATCATTCCCCTGATATCCGCAATGTCAAGGTCCGTATCGTAAGGGGGGGCGTGGAACAGCATCACGGCATCTGACAGGTCATGGCCCCTGGTTAGGTCGTTCAGATCTTGCAGGATCGTCCTGAAGCGCAGGGCTCTCCTTTCTATATCGACGGTGAAATGACCATCTTCGGGAGGAACATTGCCCGGGTCGACATAAGCTGACAGGTCGTATAGCTCCCAGTCTTTTAAAAAGAACGGGGTTGGCGGTACGAAGGGATATCCAAATATCACCGTACCTCCGATGGAGACCCTTCTCATAGCCGCATATCGGATGATCCCCGAACTGTCGGCCTTCAGAAAACGCCCCTCGTGTTTTCGAGGGTCATCGTTCCCGAGTATCACGACGAATTCGGTCGGTATCCCCTTCTCCTCCCTGAGGGATACTATCCGATCGAACAGACCATCGATGAATCCATCGATGTCCCCGATAGAGGGTAAAAGATCCCCTCCAAAAAGTACAGCCGCCGGTCTTTCCTCTTCGATCTTCTGGAACAGCTTTGCATACCTTTGCGCTTTTCCGTGAAGGTCGGAAACGAAAAAGAACTCTGCCATCTTGACCATCCGCTCGAGGCTTCCCCCGTCAATGCTTGAGATATTGACTACTATTTGATAAAATGGTGGGTGGACAACATGATATCGTGTCTTTGCCTTTCATTCCATACTATCGGCTCACCCGGTCTTGTTGTCTTCCAGCTTTTGATGGATGGCCCTGGCGGCGATCCTGCCAGCACCCATCGCCTGTATGACGGTGGCCGATCCCGTTACTATGTCCCCACCAGCATAGACGAAGGCCTTGGATGTCTCCATCGTCTCCTCGTTCACGTCGATGTATCCCCATTTGTTCCTGTCCACACCGGCAAGGTCCGAGAAGATGACGGGATTTGGACCGGTCCCTATGGATACGATGGCCAAGTCGCACTCGATCACGAACTCGGAACCCTCGATAGGGATCGGTTTCCTCCTGCCCGAACTATCTGGCTCTCCAAGCTCCATCCTCTGGCATTCCATGGCCTTTACGCAACCCGTCTCGTCACCGATGAACCTGATCGGATTGGTCAATAGAGTGAACTTGACCCCCTCCTGCTCGGTGTGATGGACCTCCTCGGCCCTCGCCGGGAGCTGCTCCTTTGCTCTCCGGTATACTATAGTGGCCTCAACTGCACCGAGCCTGAGGGCGGTCCTCACCGAATCCATCGCCACGTTCCCACCGCCGATAACAACCACATTTTTACCTCTCTCCACAGGTGTCGCGTATTCAGGAAAGCGATACGCTTTCATCAGATTGGCCCTGGTAAGGTATTCGTTCGCAGAATAGACATTGTTCAAGTTCTCTCCCGGAATATTCAAGAAAGTGGGGAGACCCGCCCCAACTCCGATGAAGACCGCATCGAAGCCGTCCTCCTTCATCAGTTCATCGACGGTCCTCACCCGACCCACTACGGAATCCAGATCCAATCTGACCCCCTGCTTCAGGAGGTTCTCCACCTCGGCCTCCACTATTTTCTTCGGAAGCCTGAATTCCGGGATACCATATGTGAGAACACCCCCGGCCTTGTGTAACGCTTCGTATATCACCACCTCATGGCCGAGTTTGATGAGATCCCCGGCAACGGTGAGCCCAGAAGGGCCGGAACCTATCACGGCGATCTTCTTCCCGGTGGGTTGGGCGGGCTCCGGGACCTCCGTCAGTCCCATATCCCGCTCATAATCAGCACAGAACCTCTCGAGGTACCCGATCGCTACCGGTTGGTGCTTGATCCCCAGAACGCATTTGGACTCACATTGCGATTCCTGCGGACATACCCTACCGCAGACGGCAGGCAGGGCATTGGTCTCCTTGATCTTGCGGGCCGCGGCAGCATATTTCTCCTGCTTTATGAGCTGTATAAACTCGGGTATCTTCACTGCAACAGGGCACCCTGTCATGCAAAGCGGGTTCTTGCAGTTCAGGCAGCGTTCCGCTTCCTTCAAGGCAAGTTCCTCCGTCAATCCGAATGGGACCTCCTGGAAGTTCCGGGCCCTTATCTCCGGAGGTTGCTCTGGCATCTTCACCCTACCCTCAAAACCAGGCATTAACTGTCACCCCCTGAATTGTTCTTCATCTCATGTTCATAACCGGTGGTAGACCTGCACGCATGGGATTGATAGGAGACCGCCTCCTCCTCGCGGTATATCTGCTTCCGGATGAACAACTCATCCCAATCGACGAGATGGCCATCCAGTTCGGGGCCGTCAACGCAAACGAACTTGGTCTGACCTCCCACGGTCACTCGACAGCAGCCGCACATGCCTGTCCCATCGAGCATAATGGCGTTCAGGGCAACACCCGTAGGGATGGAATGAGGTAACGTGGCCTTTGAGCATTGCATGAGCATGAACGTGCATCCCATGAAGTAAGCCCTGTCGAACTTCCTGCCAGCTATTACAAGTTCATCCAATTTCTTCTGCACGTGTCCCTTGATCCCGCCGGAGCCGTCCGAGGTGGTGATGTAAAGTTCATCGCTTACGGATCTGAGGTTTTCGATATTATATAGAAGGTAATAGCTCCTGGCCTCCATGATAACAGTGACATGATTCCCGGCTGCCTTCATCGCCTTGGCTATAGAGTAGATGCCTCCGATCCCGAAACATCCACCGCCAAGGATGACGTTCCCAAACTTCTCCACTTTCGCCGGCTGGCCAAGGGGACCGGCGATACTGTAAAGGGAATCCCCTTTATCAAGGGTAATGAGGTCCATGGTCGAGATCCCGAGTTCGAGGACGTAGAAGGTGATGGTCCCTTCCACTGGATCCCAATCCGATAGGGTCAGAGGTATCCTTTCCCCCTTCTCGTGGGCCATAACAAGGATGAACTGTCCAGCTCTTGCTTTCTTTGCTATCCTTGGTTCCCTTATCACGAACTTGTGGACATTGGGGACGATTTCCTCCTTCTCGATTATCTTGTAATCCCTTGACATCATACCACCTCCCCGGAACCCGGGACTTTATCCTTGGGTTCATCATCCGAGTCCTCCTTGGGTATCCGATCGTTCTCCTCGAGATAGACCCTGAGATCGTCCACCAGCTCATGGATCGGGGTCCCCCGGTACCTCACCACATAAGGAGTGAACTCGGACAGATGGAGCGAGGAGGGCTCCGATACGGGCAGCAATTCCAATCTCTGGGGGACTGGGGGCCTATTCCCCTCCTGGAATATCGGGATATTATCAAACATCTCTTTCCAAATATCATCAGAGGACGAATATACGAATTCCTCCGAACCGATGCTTTTGGCGATCCCCGAGAATATCTCCCAATCCTGCAGGGACATGCCAGGAGCGTCCACGGCCTTGTTCAACTTCCACAATCTCCCGTCGAAAGAAGTGAAATGACCCATCTCCTCCGAGAATGCCGCTACGGGTAGTATCACATCCGCCATGCTATCAAGTTCGGAGGGATATATCTCAGATAGGACCATGAACTTGGTGCCTCTGAGCTGCTCCGGAGGCACGGAAGATTCGTTCAGTATGATGGCCTGGATATCTCCCCTTCTTATTCCGGTGACCATCCTGAGATAATCTTTTCCCTGTGTGCGGTCCCTCTTATATCCTGGCCTGTGTCCGAACAAACCACCCGAATCCGCCACTCCCCTGACATTACCCTCTTCAAGAAGAGGGATGAAACCTCTGTCCATCCCGAGGATCGTCAGTATGTTATTAATCTCTCCCAATATCTGGTTCGGGACCGGATCCTCCATGATCCTGGATCCGACCAACAGGACACCTCTCTTGGAGGACCTCATGATCTCCAGGATACGGGAGAACTCTTTTTCCATCACACCGGTCAATCGTATGGCCTCGATCATCTTGAGAGAATCCAGGGACCTCCTGAAATCAACGAATGAGACAAATTCCTCGAACTCGGTCACTTTCATGTTGTTCAGCAGCAATTTCGTCAATGCCGCGAGGAATGTCCTGAGAGATCCAGGTTCGATCCTCAGGTTGAGGTCGGATTCCCCTTCCATCTCATTCTGTGAATCATCCAAAATGATGATCTGGGCACCCCGCTCCCGAGCCTTATGGATCGCTACCGGGATCCCGGGATGGGTAAACACCATATCGTTCTGTATCAGCATGATCCAATCGGCCTGCTCCACATCCTCCAGGGTGGTCCAGGCGGAACTTGCCCTTTCCCTGTCGGCAAGGTATTGCATTACCACCCTTCCGAACCTGGATAGTATATCTATGTTTCTTGTCCCGACAACATCCCTGGCTAGCTTGTTCATCAGATATGTGCTCTCGTTCGTCATGTACGGCGAGGCGAGGAATCCTATCTCCTCGGGAGCGAACCTTTTCAACGAATCCCCGATGAACCGGAAAGCCTCCTCCCAAGATACCGGGGTCAGGCGACCTTTCTTTCTTACAAGCGGATAATGTAATCGATCGGATCCGTTCAAGAAGGCAGGGATGCAAAAGCGACCGTAAACACATGCATAGGCCCGGCTATAGGACTTGCTCCGATCGGGTATGGCCGCCATGACCCGGCCCCATTTCTCTTCCAATACCATCGCACAGTTCAGGGAACAGAATGTGCATATGGATTCTATCGATCTATCGGCTTTTCCATGCCATTTGCTACCCTTGGGAGAGAGCGCGCCGGTCGGGCAGACATCGATGCAGGCACCACAGAAACGACAGGCGCCTTCGAGATGCGTCCTACCAAAAATCGTCCCGACCTTGGTGTTGTGACTTCGCTTGGTGAAAGCTATTGCCCCGACCCCGCGGATCTGTTGGCACATCCGAACGCATCTACCGCAGAGGATGCATAGGTTATAATCGCGGTCGAAGAAAGGATCGTACCTTTCCACCGGGAGGTTCTTGTACTCCATGGGTATCTCCATGTCGGGTATCCCGAGATAGTGACATACCTCCCTGATCTCGCATATCTCCCTGTTGGGGCACATGGAGCATCCGGTGATACGGCCAGCTTTTACAGGACCTCCCCGGACGGCTTCGCAATCAGCCCTCTCTTCGCAGACGATGCATGAATGTGGGTGTTCTATAAGGATCAATCTCAGGATGTTACGTCTCAGGTCCCGAACTTCCTTATCCTTATTGTGAACGACCATGCCATCCGTGGCAGGAGTGGAACAAGCTGGGGGAAAACCCCGCATCCCATCCACCTTGACAACGCATAACCTGCAGGCTCCGAATGCGGGTAATTCCTTGTGAGCGCACAGGGTTGGTATATAGATCTCGGCATTCCTTGCGGCCTCGAGGATGGTCTGTCCTGGTTCGAACGGGACCTCGGCCTCATCTATTATGACCTTCATGAGGCTCCACCCCCTTCCGAAGAGATCCCAGCTCCTTTTACAGGTGATGTCTTGCTTATGGCGGACACCTTGGGCGGGCATGTTTCGATGCATAGACCGCATCTGATGCATATACCAGGATCGATGTACCTTACCCTCTTATCTGAACCCTTAACAGCGGTTACAGTGGAATCTGTCTCTGATATCGCCGAAACCGGGCATCTCTTCTGACACACACCACATCCGATGCACTTGGACCGATCTATCAGATACTGGATCAATTGTTTGCATACCTTCGCCCGGCACTTCTTTTCCATGATATGCTCCTCGAACTCGTCACTGAAGTATCTGAGAGTGGTCAGTACCGGGTTCGGTGCTGTCTGGCCCAATGCGCAGAGGGACCCGTTCTGGACCGTCCATGCGAGTTTGGATAATTCTATCATATCCGTATGCTCCGCCTGTCCCGTCTTGATCTTGACAAGAATATCGAGCATCTGTTTCGTGCCGATCCTGCAAGGAGAACATTTTCCACATGATTCCTCTTGTGTGAAGGATAGGAAAAAATGGGCCACGTCGACGACGCAGGTATCCTCGTCCATCACAATCATTCCCCCCGATCCCATGATCGTTCCCGCCTCTTTGAGGGATTCGAAGTCAACGATATAGTCCAAGGCTGATTCCGGAAGACACCCCCCTGAAGGACCACCGGTCTGGACCGCTTTGAAATCCTTCCCCTCGGCCATTCCACCCCCTATCTCGAAGATTATCTCCCTCAAGGTCATACCCATCTGGATCTCAACGAGACCCGAATTCTGTAATTTCCCGGTCAGCGCGAAGACCGCGGTCCCTTTGGTCCCTTTCGTACCTGTCGTATTATACCATTCCGGACCGTTCAATAGAATGGCGGGTGTTGTCGCTAGGGTCTTCACGTTATTGATGTTCGTCGGAAAGCCCCATAATCCTTTCTGGGCCGGGAAAGGCGGGCGCGGTTGCGGCATTCCTCGCTTTCCCATTATGGATGCGATCATGGCGGTCTCTTCACCGCATACGAAAGCTCCCGCACCTTCCATGATCTCTATCCTGAAATCGAATCTCGACCCCATGATGCTCTTTCCGAGGATCCCGAATTTCTCGCACTCCCTGATAGCGATATGTAATCTCAGGATGGCCAGGGGATATTCTTTTCGAATATAGATATAGCCATAATTCGCCCCTATGGCATACCCGGCGATTATCATACCCTCAATTACCCTGAACGGATCTCCCTCCAGAACGGATCGGTCCATGAACGCTCCCGGATCACCTTCGTCGGCATTGCATATCATGTACTTTCGTTCCCCCGTCGCATCCCTGGCGAACTGCCATTTCAGACCTGTCGGGAATCCGGCACCCCCCCTACCCCTCAGACCGGAGCTCTTCATAATATCGATTACACCTTGTGGTTGCATGTTCAATGCTTTTTCAAGCCCGGAAAATCCTCTTTTTGCGATATAATGACCAATATTCGTCGGGTCTATCTGCCCCACATTCTCAAGGATGATACGCTTCTGGGGTTTGATCATGGGATGCTCGCTGATACTGGGTATACTCCCGAACCCCTCACCAAGCGCCCCAAGGCGATTCTCCATCGGATAAGAATTGTTGACGAATATTTCATCAAGAAGGTCGAGTATCGAATCGGGTGTTAAATTCCCGTATATCACTGGTCTGTTACCATGGGCTTGAACATAGATCATGGGTTCGAACCTGCACATGCCGAAACAACCGACCTCTATCTTGTGAATGGGTCTATCTCTCTGTATTTGATACCTCTCGATCGCATCCATGACCTTGACCACACCGGCGGCATGTCCGCAAGAGGCTGCGCCGATATAGATCACATTATCTTCTTTTTCCAGGGTTTCCCATTGCGACACGGCATCTATTCTCATCTGTTCAAAATCGATCATATATACTCCTCCCCCTCACGTATACCTTCAGTATGCAACGAGGATCGCCGACCAACAATGCGATTGGGTCTCTTCTCATCATTATCTCCCGCCAATAGATTCATCTATTTCCCCCTGGTCATGGAGGTTGTCCTATCAGATCTATTCTCGTCCTGGATCTCATCAAGAAGGGCCGAGAGCTTATTGGAGGTCATCTTGCCATAGACCTCTTCATCGACCACAACGGTCGGGGCCAGGGCGCAACAGCCCAGGCAGGCGACCCTTTCAAAGGATATCGTCCCGTCTGCCGTGGTCTGACCGGGTTCGATCTTCAACCGGTCCCGAAGGATCTCCATCAGATTATCGGCTCCTTTGACGAAACATGCGGTCCCCATACACGCCTTGATGGTATGTTTTCCCGGTTTTGTGAATTTGAAATGAGTATAGAACGTCGCCACACCGAAGATCACATCTTCCGAGATCTTCAACTCATCGGCAATGGTCGTTATCGCAGCGGCTGGAAGATATCCGAACGCCCCTTGGGTTGCCTGCAATATTGGTATCAGGTTTTTAACATCGGACCCATGGTCTTCTATTATTCCCTTCATCCTTTCCTCTTCGTATTCGAGAATGCCTTCCATTCAGATCCGCTCCATTCATCAAAGTTTTCTTAATCAACCAACAAAATATTTCCCTAATGTTCATGACTCGATAGATCACCGGGAGATACCGTCCCTTTGCTCTTGAATTATGAAAAACTCCTCCCTGGGTGCCCTATACCGGTGGTTTGCATATTCTCCGAACGAAGGGAACTCCAATATTTTTTCGGATGGGGTTGGGACATTTCCATATCACACCTTATGCCAGAGCAGGTCGTTACCTCTTTACCGTGGGCTCTACCATTCCTCGCTATCCTCGAGAATGATATCCTGTATGTCCTCATCGGACAGGCCGTGCCATGTGCACCCTTTCTTTGCGCATATGAAGAAATCTATCATCTTCGACATGGCCGCCACCTTGATCCTTGCGATCTCTGAATTGCACCTTGGGCATCTCTGTTCCTTCTGAATAAGGCTCTTTGAACAATGGGGGCATTTCAGGTCTGTTGCGACGCTTCTTTCAGGAATGGTGATCGTTGATTTGGAAATGAATACATTGAGATATGGGCTCAGCATGAGTTGGCCTTTCTTACCGTCCTCTATAATGATAAGTTTCAAGTTATTACCCACAGTGAGACTATTCTCGCAGTAAGGACAGTAGGACCGTAGGAACGTTCCAGATGTTATTATCTCTTTTCTAACCTTGTGGGAATGCTCTCTGTCGCTCATGGTATCCACAACATCATCGTACGTATATTAACTTTTAAGACATTTAGAGCGAAAAAACCTCATTAATTTTTTTGTTGATGATAACATTACTATATCAAATCATGAATACAACTTTATAAATGACATGAAAATTGAGACATAATAACATATTT
>JAFGLL010000025.1 GCA_016928095.1 Thermoplasmatota archaeon | reverse complement strand
TATTATATCATTTGGTATGGCCTCAATTATTGCAGCAGTGATACTTGGATACATTGCTCCTCCCTGATCATTAACGGTCAATGTCTGGGCCAGAACATTATCGGTTATAGTGGCTAAGATTGTTAGTCCGCTTCCGATCAATAATAATCCAATGGCTATATTCCATACTTTTTTTCCTTTTTTCATATCCATTTTTATTCCTCCTCATGATTGAAACAAAACAGGATCCTGTTCACTATATTGGGAAATTAATTCCTTTTCGGAGAGGTAGGCCTCTATATAATCTACCGATCCGCTATAATCTAAATCCGCTGAAGGATCTTCAAGACCTCTTGTGATATTAAACTGATCCGGATAGAACTCCTGATCCGACCCCATCGAGCAGATAATATCTCGGGAAGGACACGACAGGTCCGGTCCGGCAAGGGCGGATCTTTCACCATTCAATATGACGGTCATTTCATTACACTGGACCTGATCAAGCCACATATCAATGAGAGTCGAAGTCAGATTACCATCATCGAATATGAAATAATGTTCATTGTTGATGCTTTGTTCATGATCGGAAATATAGATCGTAACTTTTGTATCCTGTGTCGAACTATTGATCAACCAATCGAATGCATTTTCTATACTGGATAGATTTGCCGATCCATCCGAACCAGGTTGCGAAGGATCTGTCAGATAAATGATATTGCCGGATGAACTGTGTTCCGATCGATATGAATAAAAAGCGGATGCCTTTTCCAGTTCATATTGAGAATAACCCATATTACCTGAAACAATAATGATACTTTTTTGATCCTCAACGGTTTCATCAGCGTTCACACTGACCGCAAAGAAAAAGAGAACTAAAAGGGTGAAGGACCCGATGAGAACGATCGTGGGTGTTGATCTCTCATTCATCGGTCCCGTTAAGAACCTGCTGAGGATTATAAAGGTTTTCCTTTTTTACGATTTCGAACAGGGGGGTGTTTATAAAGAAACTGGATTCTCCCATATCCAGCCCTTTTCCTTGAACCTCTCCCTCATCACATCACGTCTCTCTTCCCTCTTGTTCTCGTAGACAAGCGGGAATTCTTCGGACCTCTTGTAATAATATATCGCTCTCTCTGGCTTTCCCTCCTCGATCCTGAGAAGGGCCATGTTGAAATGAACACCGGAAAGACCCTCGAGATCCCCAACCTTTTCCATGAAATCATGGGCACTCCTCAACAGATTTCCGGCTTTCCTGAAATTTCCCTTCTTTCCCTCGATATCGGCAAGATTGATCTCGCTTATGACCCTCGTCCAGTGCAAACCGTTCGATCTGCAGTATTTTCGCGCAGAATACCAGACTTTCTCCGCTTTCGACAACTCACCGGCCCTGAAAAGGTTCACACCGCTATTGTTCATGATCATTCCGGGAAGACATACCTGTTTCTTGGATCTCGCAATACCCAGAGCGGTATTATAGGCTTCATCAGCGTCACGATACCGTTTCAGATCGGATAAAAGGTCTGCTCTGGTCTTTATAAGGAATGAACGGTGCGAGGGGTCCAGAACGGTTTCGGCAAGGATCCGATCGCATAATGTCAATGCATTCTCCGGTCCATCGATCGTCTTCGTACATTGTATGATACCAACTATGCCGCAGATCCAGCAACCTGGATCCATTATATCCGTTGATAATACATGCCGAAACAGGTCCATTGATCCTTGGGCATTGCCGCATCTCCTTAAAAGTTCTGCCTCCAGAATGGCTTCGTTGGCCGAAGTGGGTGATGATGATCTAACTAATTCCGCAGGGTCGGAACCGATGAAGGTCAGGTCCCGTATCGAAATGTCCAGTGATCTGGAGATCTTTACATCTTCCCTGTTGAATTCCTCCACAAGCTCCCGGTATCTGGAAGACGAGGCCGAATTCATACGTCCGGAAAGAAGAACGGGCAGGTTCTTTTTTTCCTTTCTGGCAACGGTCCTGACAAGGAAGATCAGGACTTCCGGATCCTTGATAAAAGGCAATATCGGATCGAGCTTGTATATCCTGCCAACACCATGTAATTCTGGGCTGATCTCCATCTCGGCCATGTATTCCCTGATCCTTTCGTACTCCGACATGCCGGACCCTGTCAAGCCGTATTCCTGTTCCGAATGCTTTTTTCCTGTAAACAAACCCTCTCTCATCAATTGTCCGATCCTCTTTTCAAAGGTCTTCTGATCAATTCCAAGACACCTGCAGATCATTACCTTTTCCGGGACCCTATTATCGAAATAACCATAAATGAATATCAACATTTCTCTGATACTTCCTCTCATGAAGGACCCCTCTCGAAAAGAATTGTTGATGAGGTATAAATAGTTATCAATGGATGATACTTTATATGGGATGTTCGCTCCATACAGATGCGACACCTGTTGTATTTCCCCATCGATAATCTTTACGATGGGAATGGGATGTGACCTGCAACCGTGACCTCTAGAAAAAAAGACCGTCCAAACCTAAGGTCCCTTCATGTCCTTCCCTGTGATCCCATAGAGTTCACCGTCAACAGGATGTCCGTCTAGAACGTACCGGTCCCTCATGGTCCCTTCATGTTCGAAACCGCCCCTTTGGAGGACCCTTTGAGATCTATCGTTCTGCGAGAACACAACGGCGGATATCCTCTGAAGCCCGAGCCTCTCGAATCCGAACCTCACCAATCTCTTCACACAGACTGTTGCGATCCCTTTTCCCCAGTATGCTGTTCCCAACCAGTATCCTATTTCGGCATGATGGCACTTGCTGTCGATGTTCATGAGACCGATCCCGCCGATCACCCTTCTCTCCGACATTGATGTGATCGCAAGGTTCAATGCAGTCCCTTCATCCTGCCATTTCCTGTCCCTTGAAAGGAATTCCTCGGCATCCCTCGACCCGTAAGGATGAGGAATGTTGAGGGTGTAACGTGAGATCCTCTCATCATTGATATGAAAGACGATGTCATCCGCATCTTCCATACGGTATCTTCTCAGGACCAGACCATCGACCTCGAGGACTTCTTCCTCTTTAAGCATATCCGAGGTGATGGCATATCAATGGTATGTTCTTTTTCCTTCGAACACACAGAAGATCATCGACGGACATTGCTGGACCGTTATCTATTGGGATGAGGATCGACCGCCCTTTCCGATCTCCCGGAAAGAGTGTTATGAAATGGCGATCCCGATGATCTCACCGGTGTTCCCATCAACGCGGGTTGTCACTTCCAGGGGCGTCTCCGACCCCAGTATCATTCCGATCGTCCATTCGCATCCGCGGTTGTCCAGTTTGTCCCCCAACAGATAGATGAAATTGACCTTGATACTCGTTCTTTCCGAGATGGTACCGTTCTCGATCAATGACCCCAAAACAACCGCGTAGGCAGAAGTGGAATCCATGGACCAGTTCCTGATAGGTGTCTTCGAGAGGGGAGCGTCGAACTCCAATTCGGTTCTTCCGTCCCCATCCACGGTCACCTTCACCGAGGAGAGAGGGATCCCCGAGGTCACGTTGTTGTAGGCGAACTTCCAGAAGGCCGCCTTCCCGTCCTTTCCCGGCTCCATCCCTGTTACGACCACAAGCTGATGCTCCCCGGGCATATCATCCATGACCCTGTGAACATCCTGCGCGCCAGAGAAGGCTGAAAAGACCTCGGGACCTTCATTCTCATTCTCGGAACACCCAGATATGAGGACCATGACGGTAATGATGACAAGGATCGTTCCCGGGGCGGATACCGTATCCAAGGGTGAGCTCATCATATCGTTCACCATCGATCCCTTGATTATTTCTCATTTGCCATGTGACCAGGAATGAAAAGTGTCATTTACCCTTCTTCTGAAGCTCTTCTGCGGCAAGTATGGCCGCTCCGGTCGCCGTAACGATCTGGGGCATCTCCGGGACGTACATCTTCCGTCCCAGCTCCCTCTCCATGGCATGCACCATCCCTATGTTCATTGCGGGTCCCCCGTCAAAGAAAACGACATCGCGGACCCCCACCTTCTTCGCCATTCCCACGAGCCTTCTCGCCACGGCCTTATGGATCCCCATGATGATATCCTCCTTTCGGTGACCATCGAAGACCAGGTTCGCGACCTCCGATTTTGCGAAAACAAGGCATGTGGTGGTGATATCGACCGGGTCCCTGCTTCGCATGGAAACCGGTCCCATCTTATCCAGGGGGACCTCCAGTACACGTGCAAGTACCTCGAGGAACCTCCCCGTACCCGCGGCGCATTTATCATTCATGGCGAAATTGATCATTTGCAGGTCATCGTCCAGGGCTATGACCTTGGTATCCTGACCTCCGATGTCTATGATGGTCCTGATACCGAGCTCGGAACCCAACCACTGGACGCCTCGGGCGTTCGCCGAGATCTCACTGATACTGGACCGGGCCAGGGTCGTGACCCTTCTCCCGTAACCGGTTGAAACGATATGGTCCACTTCCCCGAATTCGATCCCGGCCATCAGTAGCGCTGATCCGAGGACCTTCTTCGATGTCACATCATGATCATGGCCGGTGGGGGCAACGCCATAGCCCACTCTCTCCTGGTCCTTGACCACCACAGCCTTCACGTATGTGGACCCGAGGTCCACGCCCGCTGTTATCATCCGCTCCACCTCAACAAACGGTCGAGGAAGGTCATCTTCCCGACATCCGGTCCCATCGCTGCTCTCCGTCCCGTATCCGATACGGGAGGGTCCTTTCGTCTTGGCGCCATCAATGCCGCACCGAGGGCCCCTACCAGATGGGGGTCCTCAGGAACGATCATTTCCCTGTTGATAGTCTTTTCAAGTTCTCCGACTATACCCGTGTTCCTCGCGACACCTCCGCAAACAAGGACCTTTCCCTTCGACCTTGTGGTGTTCACCAGGGCGACGATCTTCCTTGCCACCATCTGATGAAGTCCCGCAAGGATATCCTCCGTTGTCTTTCCCTTTGCCACGAGAGATACGACCTCTGATTCCGCAAAGACCGTACATGTGGCATTGACGTGCTCTGCGACCATCGATCTCAGTGATCTTTCACCGATGTCCTCTATGCCGACCTCTAAAGCCATCGCCATCGTGTCCATGAAGCACCCGGTACCGCTGGAGCATTTGTCATTGGTCCTGAAATCTGAAATGATACCCATCTCGCCCATCCTCATGACCCTTATGCCATGTCCCCCGATGTCCACGACAATCTCGACATCGGGGGCCAGAAAAAAAGCCCCCTTTGCAAAGGCCGTGATCTCCGTCCTTGCCAGATCGGCCATATCCACGGAGCGTCTCCCCTGGCCTGTGGCCACGATGTAACCGATATCCTCGCGTTCAAGTCCTTTTTCGTCAAGGAGGTCCCTCATCAATTCCCGGACAAGCTTACCCGGCTCCATGGATGTGAGGGCAATTGTATTACCGACAACCTTGCCATCCTTGAGCAGGATCACCTTGGTGCTGATGGCACCGACATCGACACCCAGGTCATAGGGCCCTCGGGCGGTAACCATATCCTTCACTGCACATCCTCCAGGATGGGATTCCTGTGATATTCTCTTCTTGCCTTTATCATCTCGACAAAGGCTTCTATACGTGTCCTTACCTGTTCTATGTCCCCCTCGTCGTACTCGCTCTCGATCCTGACCATCGGGACCGATATCTCCCTGAGAGCAAGCTCGATCTTGGTGGCTTCCAGATTGTTCAGGTGACATCCTCTCAGGGTGTGAAAGACTACACCTTCGATACCGAATGCCTTTATGACCTCTTTCAATCTTCTGACCCTCTCATCGTTGGGTGAGAAGCAGGGGCACGAGCACGGGAAGAAGTACCTCTCTGCGATGGCCTGGTATATCTCCTTCTTGGAAAGGCCGTCAACAAGGACCGGGTCCGACATGAGCCGGTATCCGCTGCAGAGCTCATCGGTGACTATCGTCCCTCCGGACCCCTCGATTATCGATGGTATCTTGAAGTTCGGATAGATCATCGGGGATCCGGCAAGGAGTATCCTTGCAGCTCCCTCCTCACCCGCAAATATCCCCTTTGTTCTCATTCTTTGAAGCTCTTCTATGAGCTCCTTTACCTTCCTGTTCCATCTCCGGATGTCATCGAACTGGGAGGCCTGGACCACGAGCATTGCATCCCTTCCCGAGATGGGGGGTCTCTCCGACCTTCTCAGCTTCTGGATCTCGGACCAGTACTGGTTCGCCTCGTTCCATTGTGATAGCTCCTCCTTGAGGGCTTTTTTTCTTACGGGATGGCCGGTCAGTTCCTCGAGTCTGTCCTTCAAATGCACGATCTCCTTCACCCAGAGATCGGAAGAGGTCTCGCCGACCTTGACCCTTGGTATGTTCATCATAACGACGGGGACCCAATCCTCGAGTATCTCTGCAAGTTTCATCTTACCATCGCATGTTGCGGGGCCTGCGACCAGGTCTATCAGATCGATAAGGGGGTCCGATGACACCATTTTTCTTCCAAGGGTCGACTTGACCATGGGGCAGAGTCCCGCATCTCCCAGAAGCTCGTTCGCAGGGTGAACGGGTTCGTAGTATCCGGAGCACATCCTGACGGACCTTGCTCCCGCTGCATTCACCAGCTCGAGAGGGACCATGACGCAGAGTGTACCCACGATCTTGCCACCCTTTTTGTGGAACTCCCTGAGCTCCTCGAACCTCATACCCCCATATTTCAGGACCTCGTCAAAATATGCCATCTTACCGGGACGGTTCCTCTGCTTCTTCAGATCGGAACTGACGGATGCCTCCATCTCCCTCGAGCGTTTCCTTGTCCTCTGCCTCTGGTCCTTCGGAAAATATCCTTTTCTGTCCTTCAGGTATCTCGGTCCTTCATTTTCCATTGTTCGCCTCCGGTCCTTTTTTCTTGCCCAGCGATCTCCATAGACCCATTTTCCTGGGCCTTCTTGAACTTTTTACCGAAAAAGGTCCGTACATCATCGTCAAGCAACCTTCTTCCGGGCACATCTCCACACATTTTCCGCATAGTGTACAGTCCTCGCTTCCCACATCGTCGGCATCCATATCCTCGTACACCCTGTCGTGGTCAAGGGGACACACCCTGAGGCATATCCTGCATTTCGTGCACTTGGACGGGTCCTTTCTCAACCACGGAAGCGAGAATCTACCGAGAAGTGCCATTACCCCACCCATCGGACAGACCCTGCAGAAGGCCATGTCGATGAAGAACCCGACGATCAGGAAGACAAGGAGAGAGCACAATGCTATCCATGGGAGTCCGGTCGACCACGGTTCGAGACCGAGAAGCTGCTGTGCCACGGTAAAAAAACCTTTGGCGGGACAGACCTGGCAGAAAGGAAGAGCGAGGGTTGACTGGCATCCTCCGATCCCGAGCGCTCCAATTCCGATGGGGACCGATAAAAGGACCGTGAAGAAAAGGAATGCGTATTTCACCCTCCTGAGCAATGTCCTTGTACGCCACTTGAGCTTCAGAGGAGGTATCCCCACCGATCCCCTTAACTTCATGAGACCTTCCTGGACAAGACCGAAGGGGCAAAGCCAGGAACACCATATCCGCCCCAGAGCGATTATCAGCATCAGGACGATCAATAGCATCAGTATGACATCTATGTAAACGTCGGTGTAACCCTGGGTCAGACCATCCTGCAACTGATAATAATAACAAGAGGTGGGCGCTTCGTTGATATATCTGCAGGAAGCGTTGGGCAGGAATATCCTCCTCAGCATAGGATGGGTCCCGAAGGGAGGGAGACCCAGCATCTGTCCGAACATGAATCCCAGCCCGAGGAGCTGGACGATGAACCTGAAGGGGCGGATGTTCCTCCCCCTGAAGAGCTCCTTCAACCTCTGGCCCTCCTGTTCCTGATATGATGAAGCCATATCCTGGACAGCAGGGCTATCTGCACGAGGGAGAGGAGGATCAGGGTACAGGCTGCCACCTTCATCCATTGGAGAACGGTATCAACCTCCCCCATGACCTCCTCCGTCTGCTTGGTCCTCCCGTCGATGACATAGACATGAGGGGTCACATAACCAGAAGTGAAATCGCCCTTTCCATTGTATCCTCCCTGCCCGGCTATTATCTCGAGATGTCCATCTTTGTCAGGGTCCGAGATTGTTAGTCCCATGATGTCCCTTCCAAGGTTCCTGGAGGTCCATTCAAGTTGATGATCCATCCCATCGTAGACGAAGATGTGACCGTCCATATTTGAGATCACTATCTCGAGGATGCCGTCCTCATCTATGTCCGCAACGTCAAGGCCGTATGCCTTCGGCCCGAGGTTGTCGCTCTTCCAGATCCTCCTGTAATCGGACCCATCCCATCGAAATATGTAGCACCACCCTTCTCTATACCGGTAGCCGTTCGTCACGATGATCTCCTTTGTACCGTCACCGTCCAGGTCAATGACCTTCAGGCCTTCCGTGCACCCGAACAGGTCCGGACTCTTCCATTTCAGCTCCTTGGTTTCAAGGTCGAAGATCCGTATGTAACCCTCCCCTCTGATATCCCCGAGGGAGACCCCCGAACAGACTATAAGCTCCTCCTCTCCATCATTATCAACATCGGCAACATCGATCTCCCTCAGTCTGGAATCGAACGGTGGGAGCATGTCATAAGGCTCGGAACTGTTCTGTCTGAAGAAATAGACCTGGCCCCATCCCTGGTCGGTCTTGAATCCGGTCCCGACTATAAGCTCGTTCTGTCCGTCACCGTCGATATCATGGAGCAGTATCCCGTGTGCGTCCCTTACCAGAGGGACCGAACTCCACTTAAGTTCCTTGGACCTGCCGTCGAGTACCCTGACCTGACCGTCACCGTCCCCGATCACTATCTCGACCCCCTCATCCTGGTCGAACTGCCCTGCCCTGAGCCCCCACACCCTCGTTCCGTACTTAGGTGAGGTCCAGTCGACGGAATAATCCCCCGCATAGTATTCGACCGAAACAACATAACCATCGTATGAACCGAAGAGGATCTCCATCCTGCCGTCGGAATCCACATCCTCGCAGATAATGGACATGAACCTCCCGATACCGGAGGTGAGGGCATCGGGGCTTACCTCGGCGGAAGTGAATGGAAAAGCTGTCACGATGAACATCAGGCATATGAGGCCTGCCAGATGTCCAGCGCTTCTCATTTCCTCCTCCTCCTTATTCGGTCCCTCAGAGGATAGTACAGCAATATCAGGAACAGGATCGAAAGTATCAACATGGCGGACAGGGTAACGATCCTCATCGAGATGGTACTTCCATCTCTTTCCCCGGACCCGAACCCGTAGAGCATCACGGTATGGCTGATACCAAATCCAGAAGCGATGTACCTGCCGTCCGGGGACCACCTCGATGACATGACCATGGCATGCTGCTCCATCCCGTCCTTCACCACTTTGAGCTCTGTTCCTGTCCCCATGTCCCGGATCTTCAATGTCAGGTCCACTCCGGATGTTGCGGCATAGGTTCCGGCAGGATGAACATCAACGGACCGAACACAGTTGTGATCCGACCAGGTCCCTCTGAGCTCTCCGGTGGTGGAGTTCCATATCTTTATCTTGTAGTCCCTTGAACCGGTGATCAGCAGTTCGTCATCCGGTGTCCAGTCCACATCCAGGATGCCCGAGGTATGCCCAGTGGTGTTCATCAGTTCCATACCCGAAGGCATCTCGTACACCCTCAGAGTCCTGTCATCGGAACAGGTCGCCAGGCGTTCACCGGTATGTGACCACTTGACACCCAGCACCCCGTCACGGTGCCCTTTCAGGACCTTGACCTCCCTTCCTGTGACCATGTCCCATATTCTGGTCACGTTCTCACCCGCGTTCTGCGGGATCACCTTGTCCGTTCCGGAACCGGATGCAAGGTATCTGCCATCCGGTGAGAAATCGAGCGCCAGTATCGAGCCCGTATGGCCCATCAGCTCGTATTTGACCTCCCATGTTCCCGTATCGTAGACAATAACCACAAGGTCGTCACCACCGACCGCAAGATAGTTCCCGTCGGGGGAAAAGCAGCATGCTCTGAGGGGGTTGGTACCTTCCGGTGAGAACCCATCACATCTGGTCGCAGGGATCGATGTGTCCAGTTCCCTGACGACTGTCCCGTCCTCTGCGCTCAGAACGATGCACTTGTCATCGAAAAAGGTGGCCGCTATCAATTTGCCGTCCGGGGACCAGTCAAGCTTCCAGAAGGTCGCTTCGCTATCCTCCTTGGTATATTTCCAGATGACCTCGATCCCGGTCGGTTCTATCTCCACAGGGTCTCCCATTCCAGGCATGACCAGGGACGGCAACAGCAGGGACATCATTGATATGAAAAGCATTGTTCTCGGGGAATACATCATGGGGACGCCTCCTTCTCCTCGTTCCGGTTCCTCATGGACCAGATCATCGACACGGATAGGAGGATGAGGTTAAGGAAGATGAAAGATATGATGATCGCCGTTAAAATCACCCTTTTTGAGGTATCCATGGCATTCTCATCTTGGGAAAATGGCCCTTTCTCACCGGGTTCCACGATGATCTGAACGAAGGAAGATGCCTCTCTGAGGCCTTCACGTTGTGCGTTGATACCTATATCTATCGTGGACCTGGAGCTTACCTGGACCGGAAAATAGAATACTATCAGCTCCCCCGAAGCGTCCGTCATATGATCGACCCTTGTGTTCCCCTCGCTGTCAAAGGCTATGAAACCGGCGGACGAGGTGAATGTTATTCGAGCCCCGTCAATGGGGTTTCCTTCCTCATCCGTCACCTTGATCCTTATGGCAGTCATATTGTCCGAGGTCATCTCCCGGATATCCGGACGGGCATTCATGACAAGACCCGGGGGTCTCTTTCCTATACAGTAGATGGACCGGTCCGATGATCCGAAATATATCCTTTCATCATGAAGTGCGGGGGAAGAATATACATAACCTCCTGTCTTGAAGGTCCACAGCTCCTCTCCGGTATCGCTGTCAAAACAGTAAAGATGCCAGTCATCCGAGCCTATGAACACCTCTCCCCCTGCCAGGAGAGGAGATGAACCTCCCTGGTAATCATTTATGGACGATTGAAAAAGAACCTCGTCCATGGATATGTTCCCGTCCCCGTCCGTATCGTTGAGTGGTATGCACCAGAGGAACCCGTAGGAACCGAAATAGATCCTGTCATCGCTGATCACCGGCGTGGAATACGAAGCGATCCCTATGTCGAAGGACCATATCACCTCCCCGTCCAGAACCCTTATGGCGTAGAACTTCTCATCCATGCCTCCCGGGATATAATAGAGACCATCTCGATATGTTCCTGAGGAATAGAACTCCGTATCGACCCCGAAGGACCTGTCCCAGACGACATCACCATTGTCCAGATCAACGAGCCAGAGGTTCCCGTCAACATCCCCGATGATCGCCCTGCCCTTATCTTCAATGACCAGAGGGCTTCCCCAGATGTCCATCTCCGTTAGAGCTATCTCCCATCGAAGCCCGCCTTCATCATCTATACTGTAAAGGTAACCCCAATTGTCGGCAATTATCAGTCCGTCATCATACCAGTGGCATGATGATATGACCTGTCCGTGCAGAGTGATGTTCCAGACAAGTGTGCCTGTCCCTCCGCTACCGGCTGGAGGGAGCGAGATGCAGTAGAAGTTCCGGTCGAAGGACCCGAAATATGCCCTGTCTTCCTTCACGAGCGGGGTTGCCTGGATGGAACTTCCGGTCTTGTACTTCCATAGAAGCTCCCCCGTATCCTGGTCCATGCAGTAAAGATCACCATCATCCGAACCTATCAGCAGGCTCCCCTCATGGAAAACGGGAGATGACAGGACCTGGTCACCGGTCTGGTAATACCATATCAGCTCACCGATCCCGGGGACCTCTCCCTCCTCAACGGCCATATGTGACGGGTCCCCCCTCCATTCGGTCCAGCTTGCCAGAGCATGAGGATAAGAATGGAAAGATAAAAGGAGCAGGAGGCATAGTGGAAGCATCAAGCCCGGTCCCTGGACCGGATCTTGCTTAACTGTACCATTCAGCACGATAACCCCCCTCTGATGACAGAACCCCATGATACGGTATGGACCTACCCCGGATAGAATTCCATGACATCGTAAATAAGGATTATGGGGACATTTCCAAATATTCATTCCCTTTTCATTTCCGGGATCATTTTCTGATCCACCTGGACCTTCTCAAGAACAGGAACATCGCGGTGAACATAATGGCTAAAAGAGCGATGAGAAGGAATACCGCTTCCCATCCCGGATCTACCTCCTCGTTCATTTCCTTTTCATCATCCTTATCATCATCCGGGACCTGTCCCCTGTTTTGAAGACAGTGAACATACCCCTGCTTGTCACCGAAGAACAACATTTCATCGTAAGCGGAAGGTGATATGTCTGCGCTGTTCCCCCATAGGAAACCCTGTGAGATCGTGCCGTTATCGAGATGGACAATGACAAGCCCCTGATCATAGGTCACGGCGGTCTTGTTTCCGGAGATCAGGGGTGAGCTCTCGAGATTCGAGGGCATCAGGTCCAGTGTCCAGACGATGTGACCATCGTTCATGTCAAGGCAGTAAAGGTTCCCGTCGTTGCATCCCACGACAACATTCTTTCCATCGACCGCAGGAGAGGAATAAATGTTATCCCCCATTGTAGTGTTCCAGACAGGGGTCCCGTTAAGGGCATCCAGGCAGTGGAGGTTGGAATCGTATGCCCCGAAGAACACTTTCCCGTCATATACGACGGGTGACGAAGGAATGTATGCTGAGGAGAAGTTCCATACCTCCTTACCTGTGCTGGCATCAAGAGCCCTCATGTAACCGTCACAGGAACCGAAATAGACAAGCCCCTCGTAATATGCAGGAGATGTATGGACCCATCCAAGACAGCCCTCGAACCTCCAGGCCAGGGTCCCGTTCCTGTTCAGGGCGTAAAGGTAGGAATCGTAGGAGCCGAAATATATCTTGTCGGCAACGAGCGGGGATGATCGGATCTCCCGCCCCGTTCCCGTGTCCCATTGCCAGATGATCGTCCCATCATGTATTGCAAGACCCGTGACCTTGCCCGAGCTGTCGCAAACGTAGACGGCCTCGTTCTCAAGGTCGAGGACCGGTGTCGAATACAATGACGATCCTATACTGACGTTCCAGAGCTCCGATCCATCCGTTACATTCAGGTCATACACTGTCCCTTCGGAGGTAGCGAATATGCCGATCCCGGATGCCGCCACGATGGACGTTGTGATCTCTCCGTCGGCCTCGAACTCCCATTCGAGCTCTAGATGCCCGAGCTCCGTGGGAGATGAAGCCTGGTTCATGCTGTTCCCCCTGAAAGAGGTCCAATTCCGTTGTTCAACATCACTCTGCGAGGATGATGCATGGACCGTGAGGAAAAATGTCACCGATATCGAGGTGAACATGAATATGAACGTGCATATGGACTTCCTATCGGGAGATACCATGGAAGTAAAGCTGCAACATTGGGATTTATACGTTATGGATACAGAGGTTCAGATCCTGGGTGCAAGACCGGAAACGGATCCCATTGCTCTGTAGGCTGAAATGAGGCTGGAGACGATCGATAGTGCCAGGAACGTTCCGACAACGATCATGACGGGGGACAGTGTGGATATCGCGGGGATGCCGCCTCCCAGCACCGGTCCGAACATCAATATTGACACCAATGAACCGAGGACCGACCCGAACGTGGCCAATGAGAACACGACCAGGTTCTCAACAAGAAAATATTGAATGGACCTCTTCCGGGTCACCCCTACGGATCTGAGAGTGGTGACCTCCCTTTTTAGGGACAGGGCCCTGGCTTGTATGAATATAGCAGCGGACGTCATTGCAACGACAAGTCCGAAGACAAGGAAGTCCCTAAATAAGTAGAGATAGGAAAGCTCTTGATCGAGGTTCTCACTTGCAAGGTCCCCGACCCATTCGATATCGGGGAACGAATCCGAGAAGGCATCGGCGACCTTATTCCTCTCCTCGCTCCCACCGCCACCGGATACCAGGAAATAGGTCGGTCTTGCGAGCGACGGGAACTCTTCCCTCAAGACGTCCTTCGACATTACGAAAGTGCCTGTTAGCACGGATGGTTCGAGGATACCGACCACCAGCAGGGTCAGCTCCTGCCCGTCCTCCGCGTTCAGCTCGAACTTCGAACCCAGAGATGCGAAATAGATCCACTGGAGGGTGTTCTGATCGACAAGGATCGGGACCATGCCATCTATACTCCCATGGAGACCCCTCCACACTTCCCGGTCCGACCCGAACCTTCCGTCATGGGAGATCAATCCGAAGTTTGAGACAAGGTCGAACTCCTCCTCCACTCCGAGGAGACGCGGAGGGTAAGGGGCGTTCATGTTGGAGCATGTCCCTCCCTCCTCACCTATGGAGAGAAGAACCGAGACCCCCATCCCGGGCAGGTCGATCTCCCCCCTGTAAGGGATGGCTGTCTCCACCACCCAGGTGAAACCTCCGCCGTATTCCTCGTAGGAGGAAGAGACATCCTCCTCGAGCAGGGAACCCATAAAGGTGAGGGAAAGAGCAAGGGTCAATATCATCGATAGTATCGCTATCGAAAGCGGGTTCTTCCCTGGTCTTCGTGACAGGTTTGACGAGACCATCAGGAAAAGATCGGACCTGTCCGAGACGTGTGCTACCGATACATAAACCAAGAGACCCGCTCCCGATGATATCATTACTGAGCCAAGCACGAACATACCGGTGGAGGACATTCCGGCACGTCCGGACCCAAAATAGAGGATGATCAGTCCACTCACTGTCAACAACAATGCCGCTGCCATTATCCTGAGTTCCACGGATCTCCCTGCGGTCGAGACCTTCGGGTCCTCGTCCCTGAGATTTGCTATGGGGGCGCCCATCGCTTCCTTTAACACCGAGATGAATGCGAGAAAGAGGGAGAGGGCCAAGGTGATACCGAGCGAGACCACGAGGGTCTGGAGGCCGATATGGAACGGGACCCCGACCCCCTCGACCGAATTGGACCATGCGCTGCCGAGACCGAGGTTCAGCAGGTAGCCGATGAGGTATCCCAGAGGGATGCCGAAGGCCCCCCCGAGAACGATAGGGACCAGGGCTTCGAACATACCTGTGAGGAGAAGGTGTTTCCTTGATGTTCCCATCGCCCTTAGCATCCCCCATTCATTTGCTCTCCTGGCCGCTAGGTCCTTGAAGAGGGCATAGAGGACCAGCATCGCCCCGATCATTATAATGGACCCAAAGGTGAGGAACATCCCGGGGAAGATGAGCATTGCCCGAGACGAATCCAGGGCGTCCTTCCTGACGGTCCTGATGGACCCGCCGACACTTTCAAGCCCGATATTCACTGACAGTTCATCTGACCAGTTCTTCAGGTCATCATCAGAAAAATTACCTCGGTCCAGAATTACCATCGTCGTATTGCCTGATGGTATCCCCCACATCTCCCTGGCGTCCTCGACAGATATGAAAGCCTTTGGGGTTGCACGGTAGAGGTTCCAGTACTCGTAGTCATCATCAGTCAACGTATCCATATCGATATCGAAGGAGGGGTCCCAGTCCCCGCATGAAGGTGCGGCGGTGATCCCGGGCAGGTCTGGCATCCATCCATCCCACGCTACATCCCAGCTCATGGGAACTGTTCCTGAAACCGTGAAGTACCTTTCCTTCTTGACCAGGGTGCCGAGTTCGGTCACCTTTCTGTAGGTCAGCCCAATGGATTCCCCCAAGGTGAGGTTCATCCTTTCCATTGTCCAGTTTGTAACGTATATCTTCCCCCTCTCGAAGGAATGGTTCTTTGGAAGTGCCTGACCGAAGGTCAGGTCCGATCCCTTGATACCTGCGATCACGGAATAGGATACCTGGGAATTCTGTGTTGACAGACCATCGACAAAATATGAGAGCGATCCTGCGTCGGGTTCCAGACCGAGATCCCCGGGATGGAAGAAGAACTCCCTGTGGGTCAGGACCATCCGGTCATCCTTCAGCTCCAACAGGAACCCGGCATCCTGGATGGTGAGCCTTCTGTAAAAGTTCGCTCTGATCTCCTCCACTGCTTCGTCAAGATCTCCGTCATCGATATCCACCATTACCTTGTTGACCATCTCCTCTTTCCCGATCCTCTCGCCCAGGTAAGAGTGCTGCATGATAACGGTGGGCTCCACTTTTCCCAGAGAGTCCTCCCTGTACCTGCCGATCCCATCGTTCTCTATCACATCCTCGACATCGACCATTATCCTCGGAAGCGATGATGAGGAATGGCCCAACAGGTTCTGCTGTTCCTTTCCAAGGCTGTAGACGGTTACGAAAAAACGGTCCCCTTTCTCCAGGTCCAGTGAATCTGCCAGTTCCCTGTTGACAAAGGCTCCGGTCCTGCTCTTGAACCCCTCAAGGTGGAACCCTTCGATGTTCTTGGTCCCATTCGGATCTCCTTCGGGATCCAGAAACCCCATCACCTGGATACCTTCCCTTGTGCCAGTTGTATCCGCTTCACCGATACCGTCCAATCCTATGAGCATTTTCCATCCCGTAACATGCCCTCCCGCACCGAGCATGCTCTCAGCGACCAAATCTCCGTCAATGAACGAAGGGAGGTCGATCACAAGATCGATCCCTGACAGGTTCGCATCGGTGTTCTCCTCGACCATTATCAAGAGACCATCTCCCACGGAAAGCGATGCAACGATGATGGAAGCAAGAAGGGCAACAGGGAATATCCTCGATATACCCTCGCCGATGTTCCTTGCGAACATCCTCACCCCAAGAGCGGATGATGCCCTGTTCTTCCTGGTCGATATCCCTGCCATCAAGAGCAGGAGAATGAGCACCGCGGGTGCCAGACCTGTAATGATCGTGACAATTGGTGGTACCAATGCCATGATATTCCATGAAATACCGCCTATTAATCCGTTTTGGGTTCTATCTCCAACCTTTGGCGGGATGAACGGTAGCATTCTGGTATGACGCGAAAGTATAAATCGAAAATTCGTAATGAAGATGTGCGTAGATATGGCAGACCCACCCGTTTATGATAATATCTTTCAGTATATGGTCACCCATTATCAGGACCTTAAGAGATCGTCCCCCGAGGAGAAGTTCTGGGTGCATGATCTCGAGGATAACCAGTATCCTCACCTGAATGGTGAGGTATCCGAGAACAGGGTGGGATTCTCTTCACCCGAGGAAGCTGCCGAGAATATCAGGGACCTTGCGGGTTCGATGGGTGTACCCTTAATAGGGTTCACAAAGATTTTTCCGAGCATGGTCTTCAAGGGAGCCGAGGTGATCGGTGAATACGCTGTCGTCCTCGGGTTCGAGATGGACCTTGATGCTATCGATACGGCACCCGAACCTCCCGCCGGAAAGGAGGCGCTAAGAGCATACTGGAGGCTCGGTATCATGGTGCAGAAGGTCTCCGATTACATACGCTCCTTGGGTTACGAGGCGCAGGGGCACCAGGTCAGGACCTTCATCAAAGATCCGCCAACGGTCCTCTATCCGATCGCAGGCCTGCATGCTGGTCTGGGTGAGATAGGGATGCATGGATTGTTGATAACTCCCGAATTGGGCCCAAGGGTTAGACTTGGTGTGATCACAACCGAGCTGGCCCTCCCTCAGGGAGAACCGATCGATCTCGGTGTACAGGAGTTTTGCCAGAGGTGTCAGATATGTGCCGACGAATGTATCGGCGATGCGATCTCCCGAACCAGGTCGGTCGAACGGGGTCATTTCAAGTATACGATAGATCCATACAGATGCCTCCCGCAATTCGCAAGATACGACGGATGCGGTGTCTGCATCAGGATCTGCCCGTTCAACAGGAAGAAGGAGGATATGGAGAGGTTCCTGGACGGGGTGAAGAGACTGAACGAGTACTTCCGACTTCACCCGGAAAAGGTTCCCCGGAGTGTATAGGTGCAAATAGATTATATCCGATCGTTCAATTGGTAATGGGGTGAAGAAGATGACCTTTCAAGGCTTTCCCGTCGATCTGATATCATTCTTCCATGATCTTGGCCTAAACAACAACAAGGAATGGTTCGACAGCCACAGGTCACGTTACGAGAGGTCGGTCCTTGTACCTTCGAAGGAGTTCGTCGTCTCGATGGGGGAGAGTTTGAGAGAGATCGCGCCCGATATAGTGGTGATCCCGAAGGTCAACGGTTCACTTTTCAGATTGAACAGGGACACCAGGTTCAGCCAGGACAAGACCCCTTTTAAAACACATATGGGTATCATCATGTGGCAGGGTTACGGTAAGAGGATGGAGGATCCCGGTTTCTATTTCCACCTCGAACCCGGGAAGTACATGGTGGGGGTAGGATTGTACATGTTCCCACCGGAGATCCTGGAGAGATACAGAAAGGCTGTACTTGATGAAGTGCTTGGTCCCCGCCTCGTGAAGGCCGTGGAATTGGTTGAAGGAAAGGGTTTTTTGGTCGGGGAGAAGAAATATAAACGCGTTCCCACGGGCTTCCCCAAGGAGCATGAGAGGGCCGAGCTTTTAAAGTTTAGTGGATTGTTCTCCCTTGATGAGGGGGCAGTTCCGGATTGGGTCTTCACACGAGACATCACCGATGAGCTCATGAAGAGATACACTGCAATGCTACCAGTCCAGCAGTGGTTGTTGAGCTTCCTGTATGAAGGAACATGAAAAGGTACAGGATAAGAACGAGGAAAAAAAATAGATCGAATCATCCTTTTATGATCATCTGGAGAGATCGAATGGATAGAGAGTAACATTCGACCTTTCGAAGAAGAGATCCTTCAAGCCTGCATGGTCCTGGTTGATGACACTCATTATCCGTAAGGGATCGAAGCTCTCGGTTTTCTTCGACTGAATATCTGGCCTACGGTCACTTCACATTTTTCATATCTTCATAGGGGGTAACGTTCGTCCATAGTATAATTGGCTATTATGGAGTTTTTTATCCCAGGCAAGATGGTTTGGGACCTTTATTACCGTTAATTCACTCATTGATACAAATATGTTATAGGGTTTGAATAAATTGTTTCACAAAAATTTCCGGTTTCCTTCGTCATCGAGTTAAAAAAGTAAAAATCGACCACTACTTTTGGAACATAATTTTTATTAACCATAGAAGGTTAGGGGAAAATGCGCATTCAACGTTGAGTGAATCATCATCCCGGTGAGAACATGAGCTCGGTAACGGACAGAAGCAGTGTTGCAGTGTTAAGGACCCTTTTTGGTACAAGTATGGACATCCTTGTCTATAACCCACCCGGGATAGCAGACCCAGATCTGGCCATTGCCGCCTCGAAGGCGGGGGCTCTGGGGGTGATCGATCTCGAGTATATCGGGGCCAAAGGGATATCGGACCTAATGGAATTCATTCAAAAGGATCCCGTGGTCTTTGGAATGAGGGTCGATCCGATGAGCGAGAAGCTCCAGCTGCTCATGACAAGCGAACTTCCCGAGGGGATGAAGGTCCTGATATGCATGCCCAAGGAAGGCCTTCCGGACATGATCCGTTCCACGATATACGAAACTGCACGCTCCATGGGGCTCAAGGTACTGCAGGAAGTGTGCTCCATCGAGGAGGCATTTGCCTCCTCCAGTGCCGGAGCCGACGGGTTGATACTCAGGGGGAACGAAGGCGGGGGACGTGTCTCATCATTGACCTCGATGGAGCTGCTCTCTGACCTGAAAGGAGAGGTCAATGATATACCCTTGATCATAAGAGGCGGGGTTGGAACAGCGGACCTCATGAAGTTAGGGGAGATGGGGTGTTCCGGTGCGGTCCTTGATTCACAACTGCTTAAGGCATCCGAAGTGACACTCCCATCCGGAATTGAAACAATTTTAAAGAGCTTCCACGAAGGTTCGACCTTCATCGTGGGAGCCACCATTGGAAGGCCTTTTCGGTTCATCGCCGACGACCGAACCCGAAAGGAACTGATGGAACTCGAGCAAACCATGAACGAGCAGGGCGAGGAACCGAAGACCATCTACACCACATTGAAAGAGAGGATCGGAGACCTGATCGCTGCCTCCCTTGAGGGATCCGGAGAGGTGCTCTATCCTGCTGGCGAGGACCTTATACATTCCAGGGACCTTCCATGTTTTCAACGTGTGGTGGATATTATCATGGGATCTTCAATGGACAATGCTCCTCCGGTGTCCGTGATCGGAGCCGGGAAGATCAAAACAAGTGTTCAGGGAGAAAGGAAAATGAAAAAGACCATTACCGTTGACGGAACCCCCGTTCCGCCCGATTATCATGATAGTTCTATTGCAGTGATCGGGATCGGTTCGGTATTTCCCGGGGCGATAGGGAACGATAACTTCTGGAAGCTTATCATCGATGGGACCGATACCGTGATGGAGATCCCCAAGGAGCGTTGGGATTGGAAATACTATTATGATCCCGATCGCAAGGCCGTCGATAAATCATACACGAAGATTGGTGCTTTTATTACGGACCTTGAAATGGAATTCAAGGAGTTCAGGCTTCCTCCGAAGCTCTTCGAGCAGATCGACCTCTATCAGAGGTATGCCATGAAGGCCTGCAAGGAAGCACTGATAGATGCAGGTCTTTTCGAGAACGGATCTCTGGACCGTACCCGCATAGGCGCCGTTGTCTCCAATTCCGGAGGGGGCGAGCTGAGGGACTGGGGGTCCATCAGGGTGACCATGGACAATCTCTATGCATGGATGGACCAGATCGATGCCTGGACAAGATTACCTTCCGATGTAAGGGAAACGGTCAAGAAGGACCTCTGGAAGATCATGGATTCCAATCTGATCTCCATAAATGAGGATTCGATGCCGGGATGCCTCCCGAACATAGCTTCCGGAAGGCTTGCGAACATATTCAATTTCAAGGGAATGAACTTCATAACCGATGCTGCCTGCGCTTCAGCCCTTGCCGCCATCCACACCTCCAGGAACGCTCTGTTATTGAAACAACTTGACATTGTTGTGACAGGCGGGACGGATTCGATGATGGCATCGCAGAGCTTCGTTGAGTTCTGCAAGATAGGAGCACTCACTCCGGACGGTTCCAGACCGTTCTCCGATGGAGCGAACGGCTTCCTAATGGGAGAAGGTTCCGGGATATTGATAATGAAAAGGCTCGAAGATGCCGTCAGGGACAATGACAGGATCTACGGCGTGATCAGGGGTATAGGCGCATCGAGCGATGGCAAGGCCAAGGGTATAACAGCCCCGAACCCGGAGGGCCAGGTACTGGCCTTGAAGAACGCCTATGCAGATGCCAAAGTGGATATCTCCACCATCTCATTCGTGGAGGCTCATGGGACGTCCACGGCGGTGGGAGATGTTGCCGAACTCAACTCACTTCAGGAATTCTTCAAGGGTCTTCCTCCAAGGTCCATAGGGTTGACATCCGTAAAATCACAGATCGGGCATCTGAAATCAGCGGCCGGCGCTGTTGGGATGATCAAATGCCTTCTGGCCTTTGAACATAAAACCCTCCCCCCGCAGATAAATTTCGAGAAACCCAGTCCATATTTCGACTGGGACAATTTCCCCTTCTATGTGATAACAGGCCCGACGGAATGGAACAGGATAAGAGAGGATGTTCCGAGGAGATGCGGAATATCGGCTTTCGGTTTTGGCGGCACGAATTTCCATGTGGTCCTGGAGGAGTTCGACAGGGACATATTCGATGCATGGAAAGACGCAAAGGTATCGGGGTCTGCGGAAGCTCACGGGGTAAGTGGGAACAATGATACCGATGTCAAGAACGACCGGCAGGCCATCGACCATTATCTCGAGAAGCACCGTGAGGAGGAGGGCGAATTCTTCCTCTTCTCATCGGACGATCCCCTGAAGCTTCTTGCCCAGGCCGAGGATGCGGTCAGAAAGGCAAGGGAGATAATAGACTCCGGGGGAAGGTTCAGGGACGCTTTCGATATGCCTTCGTACGATGGAAGGTACAGGCTCGGTATCGCTGCCAGAGACCCGGAACACCTGGCAGGCCAGGTAGGTCTTCTCAAGAAGGTCGGATCGAACGAGAAAGGACTGATGGCGCTCGCGGCAAAGGGTATTTTCGTCGGTGACGCGCAGAGGATGGACCACGGCAAGGTATGTATGATGTTCCCCGGACAGGGTTCACAGTACCTCAATATGTTCAGGGAACTTCGTCACAAGTTCAAGATCGTAAAGGATACGTTCAAAGAGGCGGATGAGGTCATGAAGGACCTGATCCCCAGACCGCTATCCAGTTATGTTTATATCGATGTCGTGCCCGACACCGAAGATTTCAAAAAGGCCTCTGAAATCCTTCGTCAAACTGAATACAATCAGCCTTCCATGCTCACCGTGGATACAGCCATGTTCAAGCTGCTAAAGAGGCTCGGTG
This sequence comes from Thermoplasmatota archaeon, assembly GCA_016928095.1. Taxonomy (GTDB): domain Archaea; phylum Thermoplasmatota; class Penumbrarchaeia; order Penumbrarchaeales; family Penumbrarchaeaceae; genus JAFGLL01. The sequence continues at coordinate 3,284 of JAFGLL010000025.1, read as the reverse complement.
TTGAACCCGACCTTGCGATGGGTCACTCCCTTGGCGAGTATGCGGCCCTCATAGCTTCCGGGGTCATGGATTTCGGTGATGCCCTGAAAGCTGTCTCCGCAAGGGGCAGGGAGATGAGTGACCTCAAGGTCGAGGACCCCGGAAAGATGGCCTCCGTGATGGCAGGACTTGATGTCGTCGAGGAGGTCCTGGCACAGGTGGATGGATATGTCATTCCGGCAAACAAGAACTGTCTGGTCCAGACAGTGATCGCGGGTCAGTCCGGATCGGTCGAGCAGGCCGTAAAAAAGTTCTCCGAGATGGGGATAGAGGCTGTGCTGCTCCCTGTCTCCCATGCCTTCCACTCCGCTGTTGTGGCCCCGGTCAAGGAGATACTTCGGAACTACCTTTCCAGATTGAACATAGAACCCCCCATGATACCGCTGCTCTCCAATGTCACCGGGGACTATTATCCCATGGAAGGAGACCCGTCACTCATAAAAGAACAGATACTGGACCTTTTAAAGGAGCAGGTTGCCTCATCGGTGGAATGGATCTCACAGGTCAGGAGAGCACACGCTGACGGTTGCAGGACGTTCATCGAGGTCGGACCCAAGAGGGCACTCACCTCTTTCGCGTACAATCTGCTCGAGGATGATGTGAAGAAAGGCAGGGTATTCCCGGTAACATCGAACCATCCCAAGAAGGGAGGGATGGCGACCTTCAACGAGATGGTGTCATTCCTCTGGTCGCTGGGTTTCGACCTCAGCATCCCGTCAAGGGATGACAGGGAATTCTACAATCCTGAATACCTGGATGCGTTAAAACGACCCACGATCGAAGAAAAGGTGGCCGATCCTGTACCGAACCCTGGATTGGAGCATACGATAGAGGAGACCGGAAGAGCGGATCCGACCACCTTTACCCAGGTGAACGGGAGAGCATCCTCATACCAGGAATTCCTGTCGACCAACAGGGATGCCATAGACAGGTTCCTTATGGATATCTACCAAACTGTACCAAAGGGGCAGGCGGCCGTCGAACCCGTCAGGGATGACGTCGACCTTTCCGGGTTGGGAACCACACCACCGACAAGAAGAGGAGCGGGGGTGGTGATCACCGGAGCGGCATTCGGACTTCCCGGACGTTTCAAGAAAGTGTTCACCGATGAGAACCTGGACCTCCTTGTGCAGGGCAGGAACCTTATAGAACCCATAGACGAGGCATATAAGAAGAGGTTCCTGGAAAAGAACATGATCCGATTGGACAAGAAGGCTGACGGGTCCGCAGAGATGGTAAAACTGGACGACGGCTCCAGGGTTGCCCAGCTGGCCGGAATGTTGGGTGAGTTCGACCTTCATCGGGAGTTCGGCGTCCCCGATCCGATCATTGATTCTCTTGACATAACGTCACAGCTGGTATTCGCTGCCGGCCTCCTTGCCCTGAAAGATGCAGGCATACCTCTTGTAAGGAGGTATTCCCAGACGACCACTGGCTCCTTCCTGCCGGAGGAATGGGAACTGCCTCTGGAGCTTCAGGAGGATACCGGGATCATCTTTGCATCCGCATTTCCCGGATACAACAGAATGTTCGTGGAGCTATCTCAGTATTGCTCCATGAAGATCGATAGAGCAGTGGGAGCCGAGAGGAGAAGGCTGGCAGAGGTCCTCGGAGAGAGAACGAAGGGTACCGAACTGGAAGAAGAGCTTGAAGGACTGCTTGATGGACTTCTCAAAGGCAAGGACCCCTTCGAATACCACTTCCCCAGGAACTTCATGTTCAGGGTCCTGGCAATGGGCCATTCCCAGTTCGCACAGTATATCAAGGCAAAGGGGCCCAACATACATATGAACTCGGCATGTGCGACCTCTACCATAGCCGTCGGGATCGCTCAGGATTGGATCCAGTCGGGAAGGTGCAAGCGCGTACTGGTGATCGGTGCCGACGATCCTGCATCCGAAGAAGCTCTTGAATGGTTCGGTTCTTCTCTCCTTGCCATGGGCGCTCTGACCAACGAGAAGGATGTCACCAAAGCGGCCATCCCCTTCGATGAGAGAAGAAAGGGTATGATCATCGGCTCCGGTGCAACAGCCCTTGTTGTCGAAGCGGAGGAGGAACCTGCCAGGAGAGGCATGAACCCCCTGGTCGAGGTCCTCGGGTCCCATATCGGGAATTCGGCATATCACGGATCAAGGCTGGATGTGGCACATATAGCGAGGTCCATGGACCGTTTTATATACAGAATGGAAAGACTGCACGGCATAAGAAGGGAGGAGATTGCACCTGATATGCTGTTCATGTCCCATGAGACATATACTCCGGCAAGGGGCGGTTCCTCATCAGCCGAGGTGGAATCCCTGCGACGCACGTTCGGGGAGAGGTTCAGGGATATCATAATCCTGAATACAAAGGGGTACACGGGTCATGCCTTCGGAGCGTGCCTCGAGGATTCGGTCCTTGTCAAATGTCTGGAAAAAGGCGTGCATTTCCCCATAGCCAATCTGAGTCCCGACCATATAGACCGTCAGTTCGACGGGATGCAGCTCTCGAGAGGCGGGACGCATGACCGCCACTATGGATTGAGGCTTGCCGCCGGATTCGGGTCACAGCTCTCGTTCCTGCTCGTCAGGAGACCCGACAATGCCGCAGAAAGATATCTCTCCCAGGAGAAGTACCACAAATGGCTCTCCTCCATAGCCACTACGAAACCCGTGGAACCGGAACTATCGCAGAACGTCCTGAGATTGAAGGACCACGGCAGGGAGAACCTGATACCACACAGAGCTGTCAAGAGGGGATCTTCCGAGATCGGATATGAAAAGAACATCTCAAGGACGGTCGACGAGGCTGTTTTTAAAAGTATTAGGGACCAGGTGGTTTCTATATTTGCAGCGAAGATCGGACTGCAGGAGGATGTCGTCGATATCGACGCGAACCTTGAAAAGGACCTCGGCATCGATACGGTGAAACAGGTGGAGCTCTTCGGGGCTGCCAGAATATTTTTTGAACTTCCAAAGGACGAAGGCGTGAACCTTCGGGACTATCCCACCCTTCGTGATGTGATACATTATATCCTCAGCAAGATAGGCCATGAAAAACACATCACATCCGTTGAAGAACCACCCCAAAAGACCGAGGAAAAAACGGTCGTTGTCTGGGATGAGGTTAGAGATAATGTCATCTCGCTGGTCTCCGAGAAAACGGGATACCCCGAGGATATGCTGGAGCTCGACCTTGACCTGGAAGCCGACCTCGGAATAGATACCGTGAAGCAGGTGGAGCTGTTCGCCACCGCAAGGGAGGAT